>NZ_LSJN01000032.1:0-136004 GCF_001557225.1 Streptococcus sp. CCH8-C6 | reverse complement strand
TCTGATCTATATTGGGTTTATCAATTACTTTATGTAAAAACCAGTTTGCTACCGTAATAAATTAAAAATCGTGTTGGTAGAAAAATCGTCTACTTCTACCAACACGATTTTACAAAGAGCCAGTACTTACATCTCTTTTTCTCCTGTAAAACTATTGTATCTTGATACTTTAAGGAGTTTCAATCATTCGATCTGTTAACCGTTATTTTTTGGATATAAACTTAATAACATCGCATTAATGGCGACGATGACTGTTGACACAGACATTAGGATTGCTCCTAATGCAGGGCTTAATGTGATACCAATAGGAGCCAAAATTCCTGCAGCTAGAGGGATAGCTATAAAGTTATAACCAGCTCCCCAAAATAGGTTTTGTTTCATTTTACGAGTTGTTTTGTGTGCTAATTCAATGAATGATTCAATATCTCCTGGATCGGATTGAGTCAATATGACATCAGCTGAATCCAATGCAACTTGAGTTCCAGCACCTATAGCTATACCAACATCTGCTAAGGCAAGAGAAGGAGCATCATTTACACCATCACCTACCATGATAACTTTCTTTCCTTCATCTTTAAGTGTTTTAACCAACTCATATTTGTCTTGTGGAGATTGATTTGATCTATATTCAATCCCTAAAACTTCTGCTGCGCCTTGAGCCGCTTTTTCATTATCACCTGTTGCCATAATTGGTTGAATATTGTTCTTTTTAAGAGCTTTAATTAACTCTTTACTCGTTGGTTTTAATTCGTCCCCTAAAGCTACAGCACCAATGGCATCATCGTTTTCTACTAAGACACTAAGAGTTGCTCCTTTTGGAATATCCATATCAAGATTACGTCCATAGGCTTTTTGACTGATTAATTGGTAACGGTGCCCACCTGCTTTACCCTCTACTCCAGAACCGGAAATCACATCAATCGAATCAAAAGATGCTGGACGTATATCTTGCTGCTCGGCGAACCTTATAATTGATTGAGCAATTGGGTGGCTAGATCCTCCTTCAATACCTGCCAATAAGGCAATGATTTCCTCTTTTGTATATTTGTCATTAAGAAGTTTTACATCTAATACTTTAAATTCACCAGTTGTTAAAGTACCCGTTTTATCTAAAATGATCACATCTGCATCTTGAGCTATTTCTAAGGCTTGGCGGTCTTTTACTAGTAATCCACGGCTAGCCCCTAAGCTTGTGCTACGGGCGGTTACTAATGGAATAGCCAGACCCAATGCGTGCGGACAAGCAATAACTAATGTAGTAATAGTAAATATAACTGCCGTTGGGATATCTCCAATAATCATCCACACTACAAAAGCAATTAGCGCGACAATAACAGCAATATAGAAGAGCCATCCTGCAACCTTTTGCGCAATATTTTCTGCTCTGGAAGGCTGACTTTGAGCTTGGCTGATTAAATTCTGAACTTGAGAGATGAAGGATTGATCACCTGTCTCATTCACTTTAATATAAAGAACCCCTTCTCCATTTGTTGAGCCTCCGATTACTTCATCGCCAGGGCCTTTTTTTACTGCTTTTGACTCCCCAGTTAGAAGAGCTTCATTTAAACGTGATTCGCCACGCTCGATAATCCCGTCTGCTGGCACATTTTCTCCGGCTTGAACACGAATTAAATCACCTACCTTTAAGTCAGCAACTGGTCGTGTTTCAATTGAATCGTCTTCTAATACAACGTGAGCATCTTTCGGCACTAACTTGGCCAATTCTGCTTGTGCGTCTCCTGCTTCTCCAATAGCTTTCATCTCAATCCAGTGACCTAATAGCATGATTAATAGTAATGAAGCAAATTCAAAGAAAAAGTCCATCACGTGTTCACCCGTTACGTAGGTAATGATCACAGCATAAATACTGTATGAATATGAAACACTTAAACCTAAAGAAACGAGTGCCATCATTCCAGGTTCTTTTTGTTTAAATTCGTCAACTGCACCTTGATAGAATGGACGTCCACCATAAATAATTAATATAGTAGATAAAATAGCTACTACAATATCAGAATATGGAAAAGTAAACTGGAATGGTAGTTCAAATCCATGCAAAGGGACTAAGAGCATAATAATGATTCCTAGTGGCAATGACTTTAAGAAAAGTTCCTTAAAGCTTCCGTGATGATGGTGGGCATGCCCTCCGTGCCCACTGTGGTCATGCCCACTGTGCCCGCTGTGATTATGCCCGCTGTGATCATGCCCACTGTGATCATGCCCAGCATGATGTTCTTGATGTTTATCCTTATGGTCTCCATGTTCATCTGTGATTCCATGCTCGTGTTTTAACTTATCCATGTTGTCATTATTCATTTTAAATTCCTCCTTATGCTAAATGATGATGTAAATGACATTCGCATTGTCCTTCTGGACAATTGCAATCCACTTCTTCTAGTGCGAAAGATTTTTCATCTCTAATATTTTTTCTAGTCGTTCTATATCATCGAAGCTTAAAACATGATCGTCAATGATACTTCTTATTACATTTCCGACTTTCTTATTGCAAATACGGTTAAAAATATCTTCTGCATCTGTGATATAAGTATTAAATTCTATTGTGCTCATTCTCCTTTCCCCCTAGTTGTCTACAGATGTGAACAAACATGTTCGAAGTAAGTTTACTATTGTAAACAAATTGTGTTAAGTATTTTTAACAAATGTAAGGAACGCTTATAGCTTTTTATCTCTCCCCTTCTATCTCATAATAATTTTCATAGTTTTTCCTATACTGAACAAGGTCAGAAAATTGTTCTTTTTTTCTTGCAATTTATCGAAGTTTGATAGTATTTCTTTTGTTTTTGGTAGCTTTTTATAGTTTTCTAAAATTTCTTTAGCGGCAATTTTATATACGGGAAGTTCGCTATAATACTCCTCTGCAAATTGTTTATCTTCAAGATTTTTCTTGTGGTATTTATAGATTTCACGATACTTATTTATAGTATTTATATTTTCCATATCTTGAGATAAACTCTTCATTTTAGTTTCAATGTTCTTTATTTTATCTAACAAATCTTGTCTATCATCGGCAGATTTTTTGATTAGATCATCGAGCTGGGTAATGGAATTAATGCCTTGTTCTCTTAATTTAATTATTGAATCTGCCATTGTTTTGATATTATGTTTCCTTGCCCAAACTTCATAACCTTTGGCACTGACCCCCGTAAATGAGAATTAAATAAAAACACCCAAAAAGTTAGATTTTCTGTCTAACTTTTTGGGGTCAGTACAACCATTTTAGAACCTATTCTTTGATTTTCAATAAGCGTAAACTGTTTAATGTTACAAGTAAAGTTGCTCCCATATCAGCAAATATCGCTATCCAAAGTGTTAACCAACCGGGCATGACCAAAAGTAATGCCACTAATTTAATCGCCAAAGAGAAGGTAATGTTTTGCTTGATGATTGCTAAAGCCTTACGACTTAATTTTATTGTATATGGCAATTTACTCAAATCATCAGACATTAAGGCGATGTCAGCCGTTTCTAAAGCTGTATCAGTTCCAGCACCACCCATTGCTACACCAACGGTAGATGCCGCAAGGGCTGGAGCATCATTCACGCCATCTCCGACCATCCCCACACTTTGATGTTTTTCTCGAAGTTCTTTAATAAAATTAAGCTTATCTTCTGGAAGTAAGTCAGCTTTAATATCCGAAACACCAACTTGTTTTCCGATGGCTGTTGCCGTTCTTTGGTTATCGCCTGTTAGCATCACTGTTTCGATTCCCATATTGTTCAACTTGCCGATAACTTCTTTAGACGATTCCCTCATTTCATCGGCTACGGCAATAAACGAAAGAATTTCTTTTTCTGTTCCTAACACCATCACCGTTTTACCTTGAGTTTGCATATCGGCAATTTTTTCTTTTTTATCGCTTGAAATGCTTCCGTGTAATTCCTCAAAAAGATTTTGACTTCCCACATAATACATTTCATTATTTATTTTGGCTTTAACGCCTTTACCTGTAATGGATTGAAAATCCTCTACTGTTACTTCATTGAATTTTAATCCATTTTCTTCTGCTTTTCGCATAATCGCTGAAGCAAGAGGGTGCTGCGATCCTTTTTCAATGGCTGATGTTATGGTTATTAATTCATTTTCATTTCTACCATATGTCACAATGTCTGTTACAGCTGGAATCCCTTTGGTTAATGTTCCTGTTTTATCAAAGGCTATCGCTTTTAAGTGTCCTGCTGCTTCTAAATGGATACCACCTTTAATTAATACACCATTTTTCGCTGCATTTCCTATTGCTGTAACCACAGCAACTGGAGTTGAGACTACTAAGGCACAAGGACAACCAACCACTAATACAGCTAATCCTTGATAAATCCATTGGCTCCAGTCTCCGCCAAATAATGGTGGAACTACTGCAATTAAAAGAGCTAGTATGACAATAGCTGGTGTATAGTATTTTGCAAATTTCTCGACAAACGCTTGAGAGGGGGCCCGTTCTGCTTGGGCTTCTTCTACCAAGTGAATGATTTTTGAAAGAGTGGTATCTTCAACTCGTTTTGTTACTTTAACCTCAAGTAACCCTTCTTCATTCAAGGTTCCTGCAAATACTTCATCATTTGTGATTTTCGTTACTGGAACACTTTCACCTGTAATCGCAGCCTGATTTAATGTCGATGTACCTTTAACCACTATTCCATCCATTGCTAACTTTTGACCGGGCTTAACTATCATGATGTCTCCAACTTGAATCTCATCAACATGAATCATCATTTCTTCATTGCCTCGTCGAATTAACGCTTCTTTTGGGGCAATATCCATTAAAGATTCAATAGATTGACGTGCTTTATCCATTGAATAACGCTCTAATGCTTCACTAATCGCAAATAGGATAACAACGGTTGCCCCTTCACCCCATTCACCAATAATTGCAGCTCCTATAATGGCAATAGTCATAAGCGTATTCATATCGAAATTTAATCTGCTTAAATTTTTGAGACCTTTAATAAATAACGAATATCCACCGATTAAAATGGACGCTGCATAACCAATTGTCGGTAGAACATGCTCTTCACCATACTGCTCTCCTAAGAACCAGCTAACTACAAGTAAAAGAGCTGATATATATACCTTAATGTTTTCTTTCTGCTTCCAAAAAGGTTCTCCTTCTACCCTTTGTTCTTTTTCATCTCGAATTTTTAAATTTTCAAATGCTCCTGCTTTTTCTAATTCTTCAATGGTTGTCGTCCCTTTAACATAAACTTTAGATGCTCCGAAATTTACTTTCGCATCCTGAACACCGGGAAGTTCTTTAACATTATTTTCAAAAATGGCTGCACAGTTCGTACAAGTAAATCCTTGAACACGATAGGCTTTCATTTCTTCTTCGAACTGTTTTGCTTTCCCACTAGACATTGATCTTCACCTCTTTCTTAAGTGCCAATGCAATCATCATAATTTGTCTGATATGCTCATCATCTAATGAATAAAATGCAAGTTTTCCCTCTTTTCGAAACTTAACAATCCCTTGCTTATGGAGCGTTCGTAGGTGATGAGAGGCATTTGCAACCGTAACACCTATAATATTTGCAATATCACACACACACAGTTCGTCATCTTGACACAATGCATAGGTAATTTTTGCTCTATTTTTATCTGCAATAGCTGTTAACATTTGGGCAACACTAGAAATATCTACTGTCTGTAAATTCCCTTGTATTCGATTGACCTTTTCTTCGTCATAACAATAAATTTCACAAGTATCTTTGTTAATCATATTCTCACCTCAATATCATTCAAGTATTTGCTTGAACATAGTATAACCCTTTTCATTAATTAAGTCAAGTGTTTTTTGGCACTGACCCCCGTAAATGAGAACTAAATAAAAACACCTCCAAGTTGGATTTGACACAATATAATCAAATGCACATGGAGGTGTCTTTTTATTAAATTCTCACTTTTTGGGGTCAGTCCCTTAAAACATGCTATTTTTATCATTGATAAATATTAATAGCTAACTTTCCGAAAAACAACTATTTTTTATACAAAAAAGACATCCAAGAGAAAATTCTTGAATGTCTGTAAACGTTGATAGTATCGTATTGATTAACGTTTTGAGGCAACTGACTTGTCAGGTTGCAGCCACATTTGTAAGCGACTAAAGTCGCAACAACTGTGTCAATTGCACCAATTTAGTATGGAAGCATAAAAAAGAACACCCCGAAAGGTGCTCTTTGTAAGTATAGTAATTCTCTCGAATTAACGTTTACTAAATTGTGAAGCTTTACGAGCTTTTTTCAAGCCTGGTTTCTTACGTTCTACCATGCGGGCATCACGAGTAAGAAGTCCTGCGCGTTTCAATGAATCGCGGAAGTCTGGGTCTACTTGAAGAAGAGCACGAGCGATACCGTGACGGATAGCTCCTGCTTGACCAGCGTAACCACCACCTACAACGTTAACGAAAACGTCGTATGAACCTGCAGTTGAAGTAACTGCGAATGGTTGGTTGATGACCAAACGAAGGTCAGCGTGTGGGATGTACTCTTCAACATCTTTTTTGTTAACAGTGATTTTACCAGTTCCTGGAACAAGGCGAACGCGTGCAACAGCGTTTTTACGACGTCCAGTACCTGCATATTGTGCTTGTGACATACTTTATTGTTCCTTTCCTTAGATAAGTCCTGAAATATCAAGAACTTCTGGTTGTTGTGCAGCGTGAGTGTGCTCAGCGCCTACAAATACTTTCAGCTTCATACCTTGAGCGCGGCCAAGAGTATTGTGCGGAAGCATACCTTTAACAGATTTTTCGATCAAACGAACAGCATTCTTAGAGCGAAGCTCACCTGCTGAGATTTGTTTCAATCCACCTGGGTACATAGAGTGAGTGTAGTAGATCTTATCAGTCGCTTTTTTACCAGTCAATTTTACTTTTTCAGCGTTGATAACGATTACGAAGTCACCTGTATCAGTGTGTGGTGTAAAGGTTGGTTTGTTTTTTCCGCGAAGTACGCTTGCTACAACAGCAGAAAGGCGTCCAAGAGGGACATCAGTAGCATCCACTACATACCATTTGCGTTCAACTTCACCTGGCTTAGCCATGTATGTTGTTTTGTTCATGATTTCTCCTATGAATATCGTTTTTGTTTACAGGGCGGATGTTCCGGTCCGCGAGTTATTTGAAAGGTTCCGGGGCCTTACAAATGGGGTAAACAATACCGCCTACTATCATATCAAAAATAGTAGGCAAAAGCAATAGATTTGAAGCAATTATTTATGAAATAGCGATTTCATGTTTTCTTAGTCTTGAATGTCTTGGGCTATACTAAAGAGTCCCAAAGTTCCCGGACCAGTATGGGTAGAAATGACAGGTCCCAGAGGCATAAGGAGAATTTCCTCCACTTGGTCGCTTTCCAGCAGCTGGGCTTTTAAACTCTCAGCAACTTCTTTGGCACCTGCATAGGCGATGACCACCCGCGGATCAGCAACTCCCTCCAGAGTCATGCGGACTACTTCGGCCTGCGCCTTCTTCTTGCCGCGAACCTTAGCGACCGAGTCCAGAGTCCCATCTCCCTTGACAGCGATAATCGGCTTGATATTGACCAAGCTCCCCATAAGCGCAGCAGTTTTGGAAATCCGACCTCCCCGCATGAGGTGATTGAGGTCATCAACCAGAAAATATGTCTTAACCTTAGGCACCAAGCTCTCAATCAAGTCTGCTGTCTGCTCCAAGCTCTGACCTGCCGCTCTAGCTTCTGCCGCTTTCATGACTAAAAGTCCTTCACCCATGGAAGCAGCCTTGGTATCAATGATGCGAATCAGTGCATCTGGAAAATCTTCCATGACGATTTCTCGCGCCATAACTGCACTCTGATAAGTACCCGATAGGGCCGAAGCAAAGGCTACATAGAGAACTGGCATTCCTTCCTTAGCATAGCCGCGAAAGACATCTTCAAACTGGCCGACATTGATTTGGCTGGTAGTCGGCTTACTGCCGGACTCCATCTTGTCCAGAAGTTCTTGGCTAGTCAGCTTGCCTGCACCAACCGTCTCATAAGTTTGACCATCCAGCTGAATGGTCAGGCCTAGGACCTGCACATCATTTTCCTGAGTCCAATTGTCTAGCAGGTCTGCTGTTGAATCGGTTAAAATTTTAAAGGTCATCTTTTTTCTCCATCATTTTTTGTAAATCGCGCAAAGATTGACTATCCATCGGTCGCAAGGGCGGTCTTTGCAGGTTGATTTGTCCGCTCAGTTTATTAAGGTCTGATTTGGTAACAGCCACTCGCTTCTCTAACTCTCTAGCAGACACTCTCAAAGCCCCTTGGGCAAAGACAGTCCACTGCTCATTGAGATCGCTGGTCGCAACCGACACCTGATTTTTAGGTGTGTTGAGCTCAGCTGCCAAGCGCTCAATATAGTCATCAGCCGTTTCCTCCTCTTCAGTGAAAACGACCGTTACATTAAACTCCTCGTAGGTCTGCCGAACTCCCGGCATATACTGGGCATCGAAGACGCAGATAACTTCCAGTCCTTCAAAGCTGGCATAATTGCTGAGCTTCTGAAGCAGAATCGTTCGCGCTGCATCTAGCTCTCCGCGGTTAAAGTAAGGACGAGTCTCCCGCCAAAAGGCCGTCATATTGTAGCCGTCCACCAGTAAGATTTTTCTTTTCATAGGCGATTGCGAAAGACTTCATACATGAGAATAGCCGCTGCGACACTGGCATTGAGGCTCTGGACATGCCCATTCATGGGAATGGAAATCATCTCGTCCACCTGCTTTTTAATATTGCTTGAAATCCCCTTACCTTCGTTACCGATGATGAGGGCCAGCTTGCCTGCTGTATTCCACTTATGAGAAGGCGTCCCCTGCATATCTGTACCGAAAATCCAAAAACCAGCTTCCTTGAGCTTGTCCAGAGTCTGGCTTAGATTGGTCACACGGGCAATGGGAATATGCTCAATGGCACCTGTTGAAGTCTTGGCCACGACCGGTGTCACACCGACTGCCCGGTGCTTGGGAATGATAACTCCAGCCACATTGGTCGCGTCAGCTGTCCGCAAGATAGAGCCTAGATTATGCGGGTCAGTCAGCCCGTCCAAAATCAGCAAAAGCGGATTGTCTTCCTGCTCTGCTTTTTTCAACAGCACCTCGAAGTCAGTATAGGCGAACTCCGCCACCCGCAAGACAAACCCTTGGTGAACAGCCCTGTCAGTCATTTCCTGCAAGGTCTTCTTAGGTGTCCAAGATATGGAGACCTTTTTTTCCGCTGCTAAATCTTTGATTTTATCGACCTTTTTCCCACGCAGGTCGTCTTGAATGTAGAGTTTATTTCCAGTGTTAGCTGCGAGAGCCTCTGTCACCGCATGCACACCGTAGACAATATCGTTTTTTTCCATAGGACTAGTATAACACAAAGGCGAAAAAATGGCGGCAGGATTTACTCGGGCGAGACAGAATTCTGCTCTGATAAAAAGCAATCAACAGCCCCCAAGATTCCTCGCCTGTCGTGCTATAATAGAAAGAAGTCTAAAAAAGGAAACTCTTACTCATGTCTCTCCTCCAACGCACCATCAAGCTGGTACTAGCTACCTGTCTCGCTGCTTGGCTGGCTGACTTTTTAGGTCTGACCTACTCAACTTCAGCCGGAATTATTGCTATCCTCAGCGTGACCGATACCCGCCGCAGCACTGCAAAGCTAGCTGGCAATCGCTTTTTATCTACCCTGCTGGCTCTTGCTATCGGAAGTCTGGCCTTTCACTTCCTAGGTTTTCATCTCGGAGCATTGGCCATCTATATCGCGATCTATGTGCCTCTGGCCTTTCGCCTTGGCTGGGAAATCGGCATTACCCCCAGCACCGTCCTCGTCACCCATCTGCTCTTAGAAAAATCCACTTCCTGGTCTCTGCTTGGAAATGAGCTAGCTCTATTTCTTATTGGAACTGGCTTTGCACTCCTAGCCAATCTCTATATGCCCTCGTGTCAGCAAGAGATTGACAGCTACCACGAGCAAGTGGAGGAACAGCTGAAAAAGATTCTCCTGCGCTTTGAATATTTCTTAAAATCTGGAGACGGCCGAAATGATGCAGCTCTGATCAAGGAGCTGGATAAGATTTTGCAACAGGCCTTGCAGCTGGTCTATCTGGACCACTCCAACCACCTCTTTCACCAGACCAACTACCATATCCACTATTTTGAAATGCGACAGGCCCAAAACCGTATCCTGCAAGACATGGCCAGCAATATCAACAACTGCCATCTAGCAGCCAGTGAAAGCTTGATTTTAGCCCGCCTCTTCTCCCAGACCGCTAAGCAACTGAGCCAAGAAAATCCCGCCCGAGACCTCTTGGACGAGATTGACAACTATTTGACCGTTTTTCGGGAGCGACCACTCCCTAAGACCCGCCAGGAATTTGAAACCCGCGCCATGCTCCTGCAGCTCCTGCGAGACTTGGAAACCTTTATTAGGATTAAAGTGGAATTTTACGAAAATTATAAAGAAGACTAGCTGTTTTATTTTGCAAATAAAGTACTAACACAAAAAAAGATAAAGACTTTTAATCATCTTTATCTCCGAATTAAAATAATTTGTTTTCATTTCATGACATCGGCTATATAACTGATGTCTTTTTAATTAGGTTCCTTAGTGTCATAAACCTTGTTGCCCTTAAAATAGACGTAATAGTCCTTATCATCCTCGTCCGCCCAAACGAAGCGAGTAAACATACCAGTCACATCCAGACCACGTGGTTTCCCTAGTTTTTTGACAACATCTTGGGCTGACATTCCTTTGGAAATACCGCTTAAACTTTCCACCTGCTTAGAGGAAGTGAATGTAATAAGCTTATTCATAACAACGGAATTTTCATCATAACCAATAAGGATTGTATAATTATCCGACTTCCACAGATCACCTCCACTACTGAGCTCTGAAGTTGGCTGACCCAGCTTAGCACGTACTTCATCCTTTTTAGTAGCAACCCGATCAGACTCTTCTTCAAAATAAATGAGATTGATTGATTTAAATTCTTCCCACTTATCAATATCTTGCATATCAGTAAGGGCGTCCAAAGATTGACCAAAGTCATTAAAGAGAGTGTATGGATCATCTTCAATTGCAGAAGACGAACTAGATGAGCTATAGTCATAGTCGTCATCAGAGTATTCTTTTTTCGAAGATGAACTCTGTTTTCTAGAGTAGCTAGAGCTAGATGAGGACGAAGTATTGCCACTTCGTCTGAAAAGAGGGACAAACATGCAGGCGCTAAGTGTCATCAGACTAAACAAGCAGACTGCAAACAATATAAATTTTTTCATAAGATTCCTTTATTCAATAATATTACTCTTCGATATCAATTCCTTTGGATTCAAATAAATCACGTACTTCTTTAGAAAATGGAAAGATTGTTCCGTCAATGGTTTTCAAATTCGAAAACTGCGATAGCTCTTTTTCACTCACATTTTCCAAATCAAATTGATCATCTTCACCATCCCATAAAGGGATTAATTGCGCATAGATATCATTACCTCCATCAAAGAAGAGGCTTTCCACATTCTGCGCATACTCTTTAGGTATTTCCAACTGTTCGAAATAAGCCTCTACTTCAGGAATTGGTGTCTCATAGAAGTCTTCTGGATCTACAGATAATTTCTCAGATTCACAAAAACTGTAAACGTCAAATCGTGGCTCAAGCACGTTTTGTTCATACATCAACTCCTGAATAATAGCCAACTTAAAATTAAAATTATCAAATTGTAAGAAATCACTCATCATTTACTTCCTTTCAGAATCAAAACGAGACTTCAATCTTCCGAATACACCAGCCAATCAGCTCTTCCAGTCGCTCAATGGATTCGGTCATATGCAGGTAGCCCATGACTGCCTCAAAGCCGGTAGACATCCGATAGGTGACGATATCTGTATTCTTAGCCTTGGTGTGGCTGTTGGCATTGCGGCCGCGCTTGTAAATATCCTCTTCCTTCTCCGTCAGAAATCCTTCTTCCAGCATGAGAGAGATGAGATTAGCCTGAGCCTTGGCAGAAACGTACTTGGTCGCTTCCCTGTGCAACTGATTAGGCTTAGTCAGACCTTGAAAAATCAGGTGGCGTCTTATATACATGGAGTAGACAGCATCTCCCTCAAAGGCGAGGGCAATGCCGTTAATCAGGTTGACATCAGTCACGTGTCCACCTCACTCCGTCCTTAGTATCCAAAAGCTTGATGCCCTGAGCGGCCAAGTCATCTCGAATACGGTCTGCAGTCGCAAAGTTACGATTGGCACGCGCTACTTGGCGCTCCTCAATCAAGCGCTCAATGTCTGCGTCCAAAACTTCTTCTACAAAGACGATACCGAAAACTTCTAAAAGCTTGGCAAAGGCTTCCTTGACTTCAGCGGTGTAGTTACCAGAATTGATCCACTTGGCTAGCTCGAAGACAACCGTGATACCGTTAGCCGCATTGAAATCTTCGTCCATAGCAGCTGTGAACTTGTCTAGAAAGGCTTGCAGCTGAGCAGAGTCTGCCTGGCCAGTGAAAGGCTGCTCATAGGTATTCTTCAAATACTTGAGGTTGGTCGCTGCATCATGAACTGCTTTTTCTGTGAAATTAATGGGCTTGCGGTAATGCTGGGTAGCAAAGAAGAAACGCAACACCTGACCATCAATGGTCTTGAGGGCATCATGAACGGTGATAAAATTGCCCAGAGATTTGGACATCTTAACATCGTCAATGTTGACAAAGCCATTATGCATCCAGTAGTTGGCAAAAGTCTGACCAGTCTTGGCCTCTGACTGGGCGATTTCATTGGTATGGTGAGGAAACTCCAAGTCTGCTCCTCCACCGTGGATATCAATAGTATCACCCAAAATCTCCGTCGACATGACCGAACACTCGATGTGCCAGCCTGGGCGACCTGCTCCCCAAGGACTGTCCCAAGAAATCTCACCTGGCTTAGCTGCCTTCCAGAGAGCAAAGTCCACTGGATTTTCCTTACGAGCGGTCTCCTCATCTGTCCGACCAGAAGCACCCAACTCCAAGTCAGCCAAGGTTTTGTTGGCTAGTTTGGCATAATTGTGAGATTTTTCGACGCGGAAGTAGACATCGCCCTCTGACTCATAGGCGTAGCCTTTGTCAACCAAGTCCTCAACAAAACGGATGATGTCAGCCATAAACTCCACCACCCGCGGATGACGAGTCGCAGGTTTTACACCCAGAGCTGAGACATCCTCACGAAAAGCTGCGATATACTTATCAGCCACTTCTTTTGGTGTGATGCCTTCTTCCTTGGCGCGATGGATAATCTTATCATCTACATCTGTAAAATTGGAAATATAATTGACCTCAAATCCCCGATACTCAAAATAGCGACGAACTGTGTCAAAAGCTACTGTTGAGCGGGCATTGCCGACATGGATATAGTTATAAACCGTCGGACCGCAGACATACATGCGAACCTTGCCCTCTTCAATGGGCACAAATTCACGTAGGCTGCGGGTCATGGTGTCGTAAATTTTAATCATGCGGTCCACTCCCTTCTCTATTTCTGACTTTTTCGGCTGAAAACCAGCTCTGCAAAAGGGCCAAATTGTCTGAGGCTATCCAGTTGGTAAAAGCGCCGCCCTTCCTCTTGGGTAAAGAGGGGAACCCCCTTTCCTAGGATAAGGGGCGCTATCTGAATAATGAGGTGGTCGAAAAGATCCGCATCCAAGAGCGGTCCTACCAAGGAATTACCACCAATCACAAAGACATTTTTGCCTTTGTCAATCTGGTGAACAAAGTCCACCACATCCCCAGCTACTGGCTGGTAATTGCTGACAGGCAGGTGCCTATCATGCGTAAAGACATAATTTTCCGTAGCTTGATAAAAACTTTCTACATCTTGCAAATCTTGGATTTCCTCAAAGGTCCGCTTGCCCATGATGGTGATATCCATTTGCCTGTAAAAGTCATCATAGCCTGTATCCTCTACAGAACCAAGCTGATGCAACCAGTCTATCCTGTGCTGGCTGTCTGCCAAGTAGCCATCCATGGTGATACAGCCGTAAAAATATACTGCCATTCTTGTAGTTACCTTTCTAGTTCCTTTGCTATTGTCAAAGCGATAGTGAAAAAAGTCATGGCATCAGCTGTCCGCTCTTCATGGCGGGCATCCCAGGTTCTGTTATGATGATCCACATAGTCAGCTGTGTAGAAGAACTGATAGACTTTACTCTTGCGAAATTGACTCCAAGCCATGATAGCTGAAGCTTCCATATCCACCACTTGTGCACCAGCAGCCAAGCGACGCTTGACCTTATCAGGCGTTTCTCGATAAAAGGCGTCAGTCGTCCAAGACTTGGTGCGGATATGCTCGATATTGTGCTTGTCAAAGATGGCTTCCAGCTCGATCAGCAGAGACTCGTCATAGGCTACTTCATCACCCGGTGGGGCATAGTGATAGCTAGTCCCTTCATCTCGCAAAGCAGCAGCTGGCAGGATGATCTTATCCGCCTCAATTGAGTGGTCCAAAACGCCACAGGAACCTAGAATGATGAAATTCGTGAAGCCTCTGGCCGCTAACTCCTCCAGTTGGCCAACTATCATGGGAGCCCCAATTGGAGACAACATAACTGCTAGCTTGCTAGGTCCTTGGCCATAAATATACCATGGATGCTGGCCGTTTATGCTTTTCAAATAGCCTCCCTGATAGACTTCCTCTGACTCAACCAAACGTTTCAGAATTTCGCCATTAAAGGACAGGATGATGGTTTCGCATACCTCACCCTTGTCATGGACTGGCTTTTCAGTTGGCTCAATAACCGCTGCTACATCTTCAAATTCCTCTAATAGCATAACTTCTCTTTCTTTAAGGCTCCAGCAAATCCGCCTTCATTTTATTTAGACGGCGCAGTTTGGTCTCATCTTTTTTGGCTTCACTGATATAATGAGCCCATTCTTGCTGGTGGCTAGGTGGCAGTTTAATAAAGCGCTCCTTAGCAAGACCATCCAAGTGTTCTTGTAACTCAAGGACTGCCTGGTTCAAAATTGCATCTGATAAATCTGACATGTCGGTTCCTCCTGTCATACTCCACTTCGATAACTTTGCTACCCTTTCCTAGAGACTTGACGAATGGTGGCTGGCTTCACGGGCATGCTCTAACTTGTCTAGATAGTATTCCCGTTTCTCCTCTACTTCGTGAATGGTTGGCTCATCTTTCTCACCGTGAACACGGACAATCTTCGCTGGAACTCCGACCACTGTCACATCACTAGGCACATCAGATACAACTACTGCACCCGCCCCAACTTTGGCTTTCTCACCTATTTCAATAGGGCCAATCACCTGAGCGTGGGCCGAAATCAGCGCCCCTTTTCGGACAGTCGGATGACGTTTGCCCGTATCTTTTCCTGTACCACCTAAGGTAACACCGTGGTAAAGCATGGCTCCCTTCTCCACAACAGCTGTCTCTCCAATCACTAGGCCACTGCCGTGGTCAATAAAGACACCTGATTCAATCTGGGCTCCAGGATGAATCTCAATCTGAGTCCAAAAGCGCCAGAATTGACTGTGCATTCGTGCTAATAGCTTGAAATTATGCTTCCACAAAAAATGAGAAAGACGATGAGCTGCCAAGGCTTTAATCCCTGGATAAGTCAAAAGGACCTCTAGGGAATTTCGAGCTGCTGGATCATTTTCTTTTACAATATCAATGGTTTCTTTCCACCACCCCATCTTCTTCTCCTTTCATGATGTAAAAAACAAGGGAGCTGGCCCAAGAATTGCAACGCAACTGAGCCCTACTACTCCTTGTTTGTCTTTTATTCTTCTGTTTGAGCAAGAGGTGCTTCTTCATGTTTCTTATGAGGATGCCCCTTACCATGATGCTTATCATGGTGCTTGTCTGATTTTTCAGGTTTAGGTGGACGTGGCAAGAGAGCTTTCATGGAAGCATCTACCCGACCTTTGGCATCAATCTTGATCACCTTGACATCCACTTCATCACCGATTTGTACAACGTCCTCGACATTATTAGTCCGAGTCCAAGCTAGCTCTGAGATGTGAACCAGGGCATCTGTCTTGTCAAAGAGATTGACAAAGGCACCGAATTTCTCAATCCGAACAACCTTGGCATGGTAAACTTCATCCACTTTTGCTTCGCGGACCAAGCCAGCAATGATTTCCTTGGCACGATTGATGGCGTCTTGGTCGCTAGAGTAGATGGACACATTTCCTTCTTCATCAATGTCAATCTTAACACCAGTCTCAGCGATAATCTTGTCGATGGTTTCCCCACCTTTTCCGATGACAATCTTAATTTTGTCCACATCAATCTTGATGGTGTCGATTTTCGGAGCAGTTGGAGCCAACTCAGGACGTGGAGCTGGAATTGTCGCTTCAATCAAGTCCAGAATTTCAAAGCGGGCTTTCTTAGCCTGAGCAAGAGCTTCTGTCAGGATTTCCGCTGTAATTCCTTCAATCTTGATATCCATTTGGAGAGCTGTAATACCGTCACGAGTACCAGCCACCTTAAAGTCCATATCACCAAAATGGTCTTCCAAACCTTGAATGTCCGTCAGAACCGTGTAGTTGCTGCCATCTGAAATCAAGCCCATGGCAATACCAGCAACCGGAGCCTTAATCGGCACTCCACCGGCCATCAGAGCTAAAGTGCCCGCACAGATAGAGGCCTGTGAGGAAGAACCGTTTGACTCCAAGACTTCTGCTACCAGACGAATAGCGTAAGGAAACTCTTCCAAGCTAGGCAAGACTTGCTCCAGAGCACGCTCCCCAAGAGCACCGTGTCCAATTTCACGACGACCAGGAGCCCCATAACGGCCTGTCTCACCAACAGAGTATTGCGGGAAATTATAGTGGTGCATGAAGCGTTTCTTGTATTCTGGATCCAAGCCGTCAACAATTTGCGTTTCTCCCATTGGTGCTAGAGTCAGAACAGACAAGGCTTGGGTTTGCCCGCGAGTAAAGAGACCAGAACCATGCACGCGAGGCAGATAATCCACTTCTGCATCCAGCGGACGGATTTCATCAACCTTACGACCGTCAGGACGGACCTTATCTTCGGTAATCAAACGACGCACTTCTGCATGCTCCATTTGCTCCAAGATTTCTGCCACATCACGCATGATGCGGTCGAATTCTTCGTGATCTGCATATTTTTCTTCATAAACTGCTGTGACTTGGTCTTTGACAGCCTGAGTTGCGGCTTCACGCGCCAGCTTTTCTTCTACTTGCACAGCTTTTTGCAAGTCGCTGTTGTAGGCTGCGACAATCTCTGCCTGCAACTCTTCATCAACATGCAACAGTTCTACTTCTGCTTTTTCCTTGCCGACCGCTGCGACAATTTCTTCTTGGAAGGCAATCAATTCTTTGACTGCTTCATGCCCTTTGAGAAGAGCTTCCAGCATGATATCTTCAGACAGTTCCTTAGCTCCGGATTCTACCATGTTGATAGCATCTTTGGTACCAGCTACTGTCAGTTCCAAAAGTGAAACTTCTTTTTGCTCCTTGCTAGGGTTGATAATGAATTCGCCGTCTACATAGCCAACTTGAACTCCTGCAATAGGCCCATTAAAAGGAATATCTGATATAGAGAGAGCCAGAGAGCTACCGAACATAGCAGCCATTTGAGGCGAAGCATCTTCGTCATAAGAAAGAACAGTATTGATAACCTGAACTTCATTGCGGAACCCTTCCGCAAACATAGGGCGAATCGGGCGGTCAATCAAGCGGGCAGTCAAAGTCGCATCTGTTGACGGACGGCCTTCGCGCTTGTTAAAGCCGCCAGGATATTTCCCAGCTGCATACATTTTTTCCTCATAGTTGACCTGCAATGGGAAAAAGTCACCAGTAGCCATCTTTTTGGACATGGTTGCCGCAGTTAAAACGGTACTTTCTCCATATCGAACAACGGCGCTGCCATTTGCCTGCTTTGCAACCTGACCGGTTTCAACTACCAGCTCACGACCTGCAAAAACGGTTTTAAAAACTTGTTTTGTCATAAAGACTCCTTGCCGAGCACATGCTCAAATTTTTTCATACGCCTTGGCTACAAAGATCAAGATACTAAGACCGTCAAAAGCAAAGTAAAAATAGGAAAGTGACGAAGTCTTCGATGAAGACAGTTTATCTTTTTTACACAGCTTTTAGGTCGTGTTCAGTTAGCACTTTGGCTTTAATATCATGGCCTTAGTAGCTTATTATATCCTCATCTTTGTATCAAGCACGTATAGACCTTATTTTACCACAATTTCAGGCAAAAGAAAAAGGCTGAAAATGGCTTTTTTCTATAAAAGTACTGAAAACCTATTTTTCTTTTCTATAGCTGATTATAGTCAGCTGTCAGAGTTCGTTTTTCCCCTTTCGATTCGTCAAACAAGATGGCGGTAAAGCCACTATTCACTTTTCAAAGTGAACTTCTTGCTTTATAATAAATACAGTGATTCATTTCAAACATGTAAAGGAGACTATCGTGCCAAATCATCAAACAGTTGAAAAGAAAGATTTTTTCTCGCTCCTTGCGACAGCCTTAGTCTGCTTTGCAGGCATCTTATCTGAAACCAGTATGAATGTAACCTTCCCGCATCTAAGCAAGGTCTTTGGCTTAGGATTAGGAACACTGCAATGGATTACAACAGGATATTTATTAGCAGTAGCCATTACGATTACTTTAGGAGCAACCTTAGCCCACAATTGGAAAGAGAGAACCATCCTCTTTACTGCTTTGGCTAACTTTTGCTTGGGAACTCTGATTGCCATGTTGGCTTCAAGCTTTCCCATCTTGATGGTAGGGAGAATCCTACAAGGAGGGGCTACTGGATTAGCCATTCCTTTGCTCTTTAACTTAATTGTTGAGCGTGTTCCTAAGCAAAAAATTGGAACCTACATGGGCTTGTCTGGGATGGTGGTCAGCCTAGCACCAGCAATTGGACCGACTTACGGTGGTTTTATGATTAGTCGTTTTGACTGGCATATGATTTATACCTTTATTCTTCCTGTCCCAATCATTTCCTTTATTCTTGGCTTTTTCTTTTTAAGAAGTTCCGAGAAGTCTAGGAAACGCATCTTTGATCTTCTCTCATTTCTCCTCTTAGCAAGCTCACTCGTCTTTGCCATTGTAGCTATCTCTAGCTTAGAAGAAGGACATATTGATTGGCTCTATCTTGTTCTCTGCATAGTGCCACTAGCTTGCTTCATCTATCGGAGCTTGAAAATCGATCATCCATTCCTAGATATTCGTATCTTAAAGCAACCAACAGTCTTATTGGCTATTTTGCCCTTCTTTATTTTTCAGTTCATCAACCTATCGGCCAATTTTCTGATTCCCAACTTCCTGGTCATAGAAAAAGACATTTCAACAGCTCAAGCAGGATTTGCACTGCTTCCAGGAACCATGCTCGGAGCCTTCCTTTCGCCTTTCTTTGGCAAACTCTATGATACAAAAGGCCCGAAATCAACACTTTTTACAGGAAATTCACTTCTTTTCCTCGCTGTATTCTTGCTCCTTATCTTCACAAAGGAACTCACCTTAACAGCTGTTATTGCGATTTATATTTGCTTTACCTTGGGGCGAAACATGGCCTTCAATAACACACTTGCCCTAGCGACGACTCAAGTTGATAAGGGAAAGACTGCAGATACGACCGCGCTCTTTCAGCTGGCCCAGACCTTTGCGGGTGCTATAGGTACCGCAGTAACAGCTGTCATCGCCAATCAAGCTCCCAATATGACAAAAGGAACTCAAAACGTCTTCACCCTTTTATTTGGCTTGGTTATCTTCGTATTCTTGTCTTATCTACTGCTTTTTAAAAAGATTGCAGCAAAGAAACTTTAACATTTATCCCTGACCTGATAAACATCTAAAAATTACTGACTCATCCTTCTCCTCCAAAGACATTTTGGGGGATTTTTTGCTATACTATTTCTATATACGACAAAAGGAGTAAACTATGGAACAAAAACATCGTTCTGAATTTCCAGAAAATGAACTCTGGGACCTAACGGCCCTTTACCAAGACCAAGAGGACTTCCTGCGGGCCATCGAAAAGGCCAAAGAGGACATCCAAAAATTCGTCCGTGATTACCAAGGTAATCTCAGAACTTTCGAAGATTTTGAGCGGGCATTTGCTGAGTTAGAGCAGATTTATATCCAAATCAGCCATATCGGCAACTACGGCTTCATGCCACAGACCACTGACTTCGGTGATGAGAGCTTTGCGCAGATTGCCCAAGCAGCTATGGAGTTTGAGACAGAGGCCAATGTCGCACTCAGCTTCTTTGACGACGCCCTAGTCGGTGCGGATGAAGCTGTATTAGAAAAACTGGGCCAAGAGCCCCATCTGACTTCAGCTATCCGCCAGGCTAAAATCAAAAAAGCCCACTATCTGGGAGCGGATGTCGAAAAAGCCTTGACTAATCTGGGCGAAGTCTTCTACAGTCCACAGGATATTTACACTAAGATGCGGGCTGGCGACTTTGCTATGGATGACTTCGAAGTGGATGGCAAAGTTTACAAAAATAGCTTTGTCACCTATGAGAATTTCTACCAAAACCATGAAAACGCAGAAATTCGCGAAAAATCTTTCCGCTCTTTCTCTGAAGGCCTTCGTAAGCACCAAAATGCCGCTGCAGCTGCCTATCTGGCTCAGGTCAAGTCTGAAAAACTGCTAGCTGACATGAAAGGCTATGACTCTGTCTTTGACTACTTACTGGCAGAACAAGAAGTTGATCGCTCTATGTTTGACCGGCAGATTGACTTGATCATGAGCGAATTTGCTCCAGTTGCTCAGAAATACCTCAAGCATGTCGCTAAGGTAAACGGACTTGAAAAAATGACCTTTGCCGACTGGAAGCTGGACTTGGACAGCGAGCTCAATCCTGAAGTCAGCATTGACGATGCCTATGACCTCGTCATGAAATCAGTCGAGCCTCTCGGACAAGAGTATTGTCAAGAAGTTGCCCGCTACAAGGAAGAACGTTGGGTCGACTTTGCGGCCAATGCCGGAAAGGACTCTGGAGGCTATGCTGCGGATCCTTATCGGGTTCACCCTTATGTCCTCATGAGCTGGACTGGTCGCATGAGTGATGTCTATACACTGATTCACGAAATTGGCCACTCTGGTCAGTTTATCTTCTCTGACAATCACCAAAGCTATTTCAACGCCCATATGTCCACCTACTACGTGGAAGCACCGTCTACCTTTAATGAGCTCCTGCTCAGCGATTATCTGGAGCGCCAATTTGATAACCCTCGCCAAAAACGATTTGCCCTGGCTCACCGTCTGACGGATACTTACTTCCACAACTTCATCACCCACTTGCTAGAAGCTGCCTTCCAACGCAAGGTCTATACTTTGATTGAAGAAGGCGGAACTTTCGGTGCAAGCAAACTCAACGCTATCATGAAAGAAGTCTTGACAGAATTCTGGGGCGATGCCGTTGAAATCGACGACGATGCTGCCTTAACTTGGATGCGCCAAGCCCACTACTACATGGGACTCTACAGCTATACTTACTCCGCAGGTCTGGTCATCTCTACCGCCGGCTACCTACATCTGAAAAATGACGAAAATGGTGCCCGTGACTGGCTTGAACTGCTCAAATCTGGCGGAAGCAAGACTCCGCTTGAGTCAGCTATGATTATCGGAGCAGATATTTCGACAGACAAACCACTCCGCGATACTATCCAGTTCTTGTCTGACACAGTTGATCAGATTATTGCCTACAGCGAGGAGTTGGGGGAATAAGTCCATATCTTTAGAATCAGACTCAGATTATTCATCTGGGTCTGATTTTTGAATCCCTTTAGAAAATTTTAAAAAAATCTATATTTTAAATTTTTACAAAAATATCTATTGAAAACGCTTCCTTTTTGTGATATGATGTCCTTGGATAAATATCCGAAGGGAGTTTTAATATGAAAAAAATTTTTGAAAAGCCGACCTTGAAGAAAATATTACTTGTTCTGGCAGTTCTCTTCGTCATCATTCTTGCACCAATCACCATGCCATTGATGTTCCTAGGAGGATGCTTTGGCATTTGGCGTTTCACTAAACGAAAACCGAATATTCAAAAGCGCAATATCGCCATTGCTGTCACTATTGTCGGAATATTAGGAACCTATGCAGTAGGGAAGTTAACCCCTGATGTTATTAAAGAGCAGACAGAACAAAGCCAGGTAACAAAATTTACATCGAATAGTTCCTCAACTAGCTCATCGTCATCACAAACTAGTAGCTCTACAGCATCTAGCAGTAAAAAAGAAAAAGAAAAAGAAAAACAAGAGAAAGAACGTAAAGAAAAAGAGTTAAAGGAAGCTCAGAAACAAAAGCAGGAAGAAGAGAAAAAAGCTCGCGAAGAACAAGCACGTAAAGAAGCGGAGACTAAGAAAATTGTTGAGGAAGCCAATCAGGCTGTCCAACAGCTTGAAAATAATCAGATTGCAGAAAATATTTCTCCGGCACAGGCAGCAGTCGAACGCATTGCAGATCCAACTACAAAATCGAACTTGACGGATCGCATCGGACGAGTTCAAAATGCAATTAACCAGCGGGCTGAAGAAGCACGCCTTGCAGAGCAAGAACGCCAAGAAGCAGAGAGACAGGCAGCGGAACAACAACAAACAAGAACGGTTTATGTCGCTCGAAACGGAACTGCGGATGTATATTGGTATAGCATGGAGAACATGCCATCCAATACACGTTTTGACAAAGTCGTGCCCATGACAGAAGCAGATGCAATTGCCTCTGGAAAGCGACACACAAGTAAAGAATAATATAAAAAGAGATGAATAAGAAAGAATTTTCCTTTCACCTCTTTTATCCTCAAGACAGTATGTAGAAAATGACAAACCACTGCGCGACACCATCCAATTCCTATCTGATACTGTAGATTAGATTATTACCTACAGCGAGGAGTTGAGGCAATAAAAAAACAAAATCAGCTTGAAGCAAATCTTCAAGCTGATTTTTAATCTATATAAAAAATTTAAAAAGATCTGAATAAGTGCAGGTAGAGCAAAATATAGATAGCAAAGCAACCTATCAATATAAGCCATCTTGTCCAGTACTGTGACTTAGTATAATTCTTCATTCGCAGCAACCCGATGAAAAACCAAATCAGACTCCAAAAAACCAGACCTAATATCTGAGGAGCAAAATACGAAATTAAAAGTAAAACAGGAATCAACAAAGCCAATACTAGTATGATTCTTTTTTGCGTTATCTGCTCTCTAGGAATCATCCAGCCTACAAAAAAACACAAAACCGCTGGAGCAACAAATGGTGTAAAAATCATAAAGATAAATAAAATATATTTTAAAAACTCAATAATAATCATCACCACATTCCCATCGTGTTTTAAATAACCTAGTTCTCTAGCGCGACCCTTTGGAAAAAAATTTACCTCTACTTATTATACCTTAAAATATGCATTTTTAAATAAAAATTTTAAATTGACTCATTATTGTTATAATCGAAATAAAAAAGACTACTCCAAACAAGAGCAGTCTCATTTTAAAACAGATCTATATAACCGTAATCTTACTTTATCCCAACTCCGCCACAATGGCTTTAATCTGCTGGGCAGTATGAACGCCCGCTACCTGCTTGACGGCTTGACCATCTTTTTTAAAGAGCAAGGTCGGGATAGACATGATGCCAAAAGCGCGTGCTGTAGCTGGATTTTCGTCCACATCCATCTTAACAATCTTGAGCTCATCTTCGGAAAGTTCCTCTGAGAGCTTGTCAAGGATTGGCCCCTGCATCCGACAAGGTCCGCACCAAGTAGCCCAAAAGTCAATGAGCACTAATCCATCTTTTGTTTCTTGCTCAAATGTCGCATCTGTGATTGCTTTTACCATTATTTTTCTCCTTTATTCTTAGTCAAACTTTGTCAAATCCTGCTTCATCAGGAAAAAGAAGACATCTCCATAAGTGCCCTGGTAGTTCAAATCATGACCTTTATAAGTCAATTTTTTAACTGGGTAATAATCTGCCACTCCAATCAAGCAGGCTTGCTGGGATTGCTCAAACTCCTGATAAGACTCAAAGGTCATCTTCCGCTCCTGCTTGACAGCATCCAAATATGTAATTTCAATCATAACTTCTCCTTTTTAAAACTACGCTTGTAATTTTTATTTTATGATTATATTGTAATATCTTTTGTTACATCTGTCAAATGAAACGACTTGGAGAAATCACTTCGCTTTTCAAGCCACTCACCGATTGCCTGACAAACAAAAAAGCCTCCCATCGGAAGACTTTCCCATATAAATAAGAAAAACCAGGCTCAATGCCCCTTGTGCTTTTCCAACCGTTTTTGCTGTTTGAGTTCGAATTTCCTTTGCTTAGCCAGTTCTTTCTGCTGCTTGCGCTTGACTCGAGCGATTTTCTTTTGCTCTTCAAATTGCAGCTTCAGCGCTTCCTGAGACTTTGAAGAACGTGAAGCCAGCTGCTCTTTTTTAGCCTGTCTCTGCAAGCGTTTGGGACTGATGGACTTAGCCTTCTCCTTTACCCTGATGCTAGGACTAAATTGCAACCGATGATAATAACGGTTTAGAAAATCCAACAATTCCTGCGTGCTAGGCTCTGCACCAAAGGTGACTCGGCAAACTCTATAAGATTGAGCATGTTCCTGCTCGAAAAGACCGTGCCAAAATCCCTCTTCAAAATAAACTGTCAGCGTCATTGAAATCTTATCCATGACAGCACCTCCTTTAAAAATCCCTAAGAATGGACAACCAAGGAGGAAGGTTACTGAAAAAAAATGGATTTTTGCGTCTGGACTACCAACCAGAACTGTGTTTTTATCTTAGTAGCTACAGTCTAGCAAGATTTTCTAAAAAATTCAAGGTTATCGAAATCTCGCTTGGATAAATGAATTGGATTTTCTTGTATGAAAGGCAGAAAAATCAAAAAACAAGAAAGCTCTCTTCTTGTAAAATACATTCATTTCCGCTATAATACTACAAATACTGAAAGGAGAGAACTATGAAGTATATTTGGACTTTCTTAGCAGTCTTGATCTTGACAGGACTGGCTCTGTTCTTCTGGCACTCCCAGACCAAACTGAACTCTACTCCTCCTAAGCTAGGAACTACACAGACAGCTTCTAGCGAGAAAACCGACAATCAACCGACTCCTACTGATGACATCGTGTCTGAAGAGTACAGTGTTTCATACGACGACAAGCAGCTCTACGGAAAGATTACTGCTCCTTCTGACTACAAGAGTAAAAGAATGCCGACTATTGTTATCGCACATGGATTGAACAACACCCTTGAGCAATATGAAATGTATAGCCAGCTGTTGGCAAAGCAAGGTTATCTGGTTTACAGCTTTGATTTCTACGGTGGCAGTCGCCAATCGAAGAGCGGTGGACAAGATATGCTGAATATGTCGGTCAAGACCGAACTCGCAGACTTGACCCAAGTCATGGAAAAGCTTCGTTCCGAGACCTTTGTAGACAAGAGCAAAATGAGCTTATTCGGCGCTAGCCAAGGCGGTGTCGTTGCCAGTCTCTATGCTGCTGCTTATCCGGACCGCGTACACAAACTCCTGCTTATCTTTCCAGCTTTCGTTCTTTTTGACGATGCCAAAGAGACCTATCGTGAGCTAGGGAGCCCAGACTTCGATCAACTTCCCGATAGCCTGACACACCACAATACTACTCTGGGCAAGATTTATCTAATCGATGCCTTAGACATTGACATCCAGGCAGAGCAGGCCAAAATCACCGCTCCGACCCTCATTATCCACGGCACTGATGATGCAGTCGTGCCCTACCAGTATGCGGCCGAAGCGAGCCAGACCATTCCAAATGCAGAGCTGGTCACTGTGGAAGGTGGGGAGCATCGCATCGACGAAAGATTTGCTATCACTGCCGCTCCTGCAATCCAAAAATTCTTGAAAGAGTAAAGTCGCTGATAGAAAAAGTTCTTCTAAAATCATAGAAGAGCTTTTTGTTTGGAGAAATTAGAAGAATTAGAATAGGAAATGATATTTGAAGAGCTTAAAATGAATTTAGGGGAAAGACGAATAATCGTACTCCAAAACCCTGAAAACTGATTTGAGATTAGGTTACAATCCTAGAGAAAAAGAAAAACTACTCTTTATTGGAGTAGTTTCAACTTTGTGTATTCAATTGAACATGGCCTAAGCGAGTTAATAAAACAAAAAAGCCCTCTGAAATCAGAGAGACAATTGAGCTCGGGCTAAAATTCTTGTGAAAAAGATGAAACTCCTTGTGTTCATCGAACACGGTGTCATTCCCCTATTTTCATACGGATTTGTAACGCCCTTAGCATCATGATTCTTGCTGGATAAAACGTTTATAAACTAGGCGACGAGGCGAAGATTGTACTAATGGTACATCGAGGCGAAATCAACGAAGTATAGAAACGTTTTAGACGCAAGATTAGCGACGAAGTCCAAGAGAGTTGATTAACTCACGGTAACGGTTAACGTCGTTCTTACGAAGGTAAGCCAAGAGGTTACGACGGCGACCGATTTTCTTCATCAAACCACGGTAAGTAGCGTGGTCTTTTTTGTGTTGTTTGATGTGTTCGTTGAGGTGGTTAATTTCCCAAGTAAGGACAGCAACTTGTACCTCTACTGAACCAGTGTCACCTTCGTGACGTGCGTATTGTGCAATGATTTCATTTTTTTTCTCTTTTGAGATTGCCATGATATACTCCTTTTCTTTACGCTTCATCCGAGTGGCAGGTTTGGCATGGCCTGCAACCAAGAAGAAGTTATTTGTCTTTACGACATACTTATTCTACCAAGAAGGTCTACCTTTGTCAAATGATTCTCTCCTAAATATCCTATTAGCTACTATCTAATCTTGCATTCTCATATTATATAAGTAACAGGACGAAAAAAGAAGTGAAACAACCGTTTCACTTCTTTTTATCTATCTACTGCTGAATCATATAATGTTAAAACAGTTTTATTCTCCTGACCTTTATTGGCAAAACGTATTGATGGTTGGTTTGTCAAAGGAGAAACTATCCCTATAGCAACCCTATAACCTTTATCATTATCTGTTATTCCTACGGTTGACAGTGATAATTCAACTTTCTCTTCTTTACCAGGTAACATCTTAGTTAAATCAACTGGCAGTTTCTTTGTCTCCACAACCCTGCCTGTTTTATTATAAACATAAATCTTCGTTTCCCAATTACGATAAAAAGGAGCCACTCCTTTGTTTGACAAGGTAACGGTCAGCTGGGTCTTTTCACTTTCTGGTTTTAAAGATACCGAAGGGACCCATAATCTATATCCCATATTTTTCAAAACTTCTTTATAGCCCTTATCATCTTTTTCATCAATGATTTCAGCTACTTTTGGTCCTAAGAAAGTTGTATGGGACTGTCGAACTTCTTTAACCGTTTGGGATAAATTTTTCTTTAAAATAGCCTCCATGCTTACTGCACTAGTAAATTCACCACCAATAGGTGACGTTTGCCAAGCATTAGGCATCGCAACTAGCCCGTTTTTAGCATCTTCTTGGTCATAGTCTCCACCAGATCGAACCCAACCTAACCAAACTTCTCTGCTTTCCTCTTCTCCAACCATATCGTTATACAGTCCGAATCCATGCTTTTTAGCAGCTGCAAAGGGGCGACGCATTAAAATATTGGCTTTTGGAAAAGCTTGAATCCATGGAGTAATAAACTTCTCTCGAGTTTCTGCTTCTGGTAATTTCCGGATATTCGCTTCCTCATTGATATGCCATTCACCCCAGTGACCAAGAACTCCAAGCTGAATAAAGGCAATTTGCCCACTTTTAGCCCACCTTTCCCCCATGGCGGCAACAGCCTTTTGATAATAGGATATCAAGTTTTTATCTGAATAGTTAGGAGAAAAACCCTTACCATATTCAGAAGCGTAGCGATCCCCGGGATCAGACATTTCTTTTATCAGCCAAGAAGGGATATCTTCGTGGGGAGTATCTGAAGGGTAGTCTAATACAAATCGTAAGACAATATATTTTCCCTCTTTTTTCCAACGTTCAATTTGATTACTTTCTTCTATCTTTTCCCAATTATAAACACCTTTTTGAGCCTCTAGTTCTTTCCACGTAACATCCATATATACAAGCTGAACATCTTCTGGAAGTTCTTCTTCTTCTGCTGATGGAGCATAGCCCATCAAGGGATTAGGAAGGACTTCAGTGGAATATGTAAAAGCACGATCCACCTGTTTTTTATTAAAAGAAGTAATATGAAGAGCACCGCAAATAGTAGCTACTACTACAAAAATTAAACTATATCTCAATTTTTTATTCATTCCATTTCCAATCATGTTAACCGTGATACTCACCATTATACTGGATAAGCGTCACGTCTGAAACCCGTTCAAGATTTCGAATTCTCTCTACAAAAGTGAAATCTTCCTTCTTACAGAGGACTTCAACTGCCATTTCAATAGTATCACCCCGAAGTGTCTTTGATTTCACAAAGTATTTTATTTTACCAAAGGATTGAATGATGCGATCACCTGTTTCATCACCTTGGTAATGAATGATGACAATGTAAACCTTTCCTTGGTGCTGCATCCGACTAAAAATTAATAGCATTCCAAAAATGACTGCTGCTGTCACAATAGCCAAGATGTACATACCAGCACCAACGGTTATTCCTGTGGTAATGGCCCAGAACAAATAGAGCAAGTCCATGGGATCTTTTACAGCCGTCCGGTAACGTACAATGGAAAGGGCACCAACCATACCCAAAGAGATAACCACGTTGGTACTAATTGCCAAAGTTACCATAGCCGTTAGAATAGACATCCCAATCAAGGTCATTGCGAAACTTCTAGAATAGACAACTCCAGTGAAAAATCTCTGATAAACAAAATAGATAAATGCTCCTAAAGCGATTGCTAATAATAGAGTGGCAAGAATTTTTACAGCATTTTGGGAAGTAAAATTCTCCGATTTTAGTATTGATTTTTTAATCATATCTTGAACACTCATTCTTCTCTCCAATCTCTCCTAATAATCTGTATCATACCAGTATTCAAAATCATGCAAATATCTTGTCTTTTCATAGCAAAGGACGTATTTTGATACCGCAATAAATTCTGAAGCCTGAGGTGGAATAATATCTTTGATAATCTGTGGTTGCAACTCCGTATATTTCACTTCAAAAACTAGCTTGCCTGGGGGAAGAACTGGGATAGTTGGCAAGTTGGAATCAAATATATCCAAACTACCAACAGCAGCTCGTACATCCGAATCAAAAGTCAGTCGAACAGTACCAGCGTCATAGACCCATGGCTCACGTTCATAATCAACGATTACGCGGGGACGCATAACATTTGTCATACATTCAAAATAAAAATCCCTACAAAGAGGATAGGGACTATGAAGTAAAAATCCATAGTCACCTTCAATAATTTTCTCTACCTCTTCTCGTGTTAAAGGCGCTGCTTCCTTATAGATATAATTCTCAAATTTTTTCTTTCTTTCTAGCTTGATGCTACGATCACTAAAATTATAGATTCTGATACGGTATTTTTTTCGCATCAAAATCCCTGCATCCTTCTCTTCATAACTACTATTCCAGTAGTCATCGAAATAAAGGCTTCGGATAGTATATCCTCCATTTTGGGCATGTTTATCTAAATTAAGAATGGACTCAAAACGTTGTGTTAATAAGGCTTTTTCTTTTAAACCGATGAGATACTTCGCCTCATGACGAAATTGCTCTTTTTTATCTGTTTTCATAAGTGTCAACCTTTATTCCCCCGTCTTCCATAACATAGAATCCTGAAACCCCAAATTCCTTCGTGGTATCTGTACGATAATAATCAAAGGCTGCTTGAGAATTGCCAGTTTCATTCTTTGCAAACACTCTTATAAAGTATTGACCTTTAGGTAAGCGATCTGTCTCAATACTGAGCTCTGAAATCTCTTTTTTATCCAATATTTTTTCTTTGAAGCTTGGATCCTTAGCTAATTCTACATGATAGGTTATCTGCTGATTATTAAAATCATAAGATGGTAGCCATTTTAAGATAAGTTTCTTTCCTTCGACTTTTGGTTGATCAATATAAAACGGTTGAGGTGATTGTAGGCTCTTCTTATAAGCATGATAGTTCGTCTCAACTTCCTTAGGAAGAGCAGCTAGAATCTGATTATACTGGTCTTCGTTAAAATATAGATGCCCTAAATCTGGCATACGCGACAAATATGGTTTTACTATTTTTGCATATTCCTTACTTAAATCACCAATATTCTGCGGACTCAGCTGATTCTTATATAATTCATCAACAGTCCTCTCTAAACCTGTTCGGAATCGTTCTGATTTAAGCAAGCGCTGAAATAAATGATTTCCCCAGTAATTGCTAACTCCATACTGCCAAGAATTCTCTCCTAAAGCACTTGGTTTTCGGATTTCATACTCGCTTTTGTGTAAAGAATCATCCAAGTCCCAAGGCAAAATATACCAGCGCGTCCCGTTCTTAGGGCTATAAAGAAACATATTCCGATTTTGACTGTCAATATTGCCCATCAAGATTTGAAAGGCCATCCAATATTGAACATTTTGTGCATCAAAATACTGTTCTAGAAATTCATCACTAGACACTGATTCGTCATTTAGCTTATCTAACATGTCAATCAGCTTGGTATGATCATTGTCTCCTTTAACCTCTAAACGAGATTCAAATTTTTTCTTATCAAATTTCGGATCATCTTCTTTTCTAATGACATCCGGCTCTCTAAAAAATTCGAAATTATTAATCTTATAGAGGTGACCGCTTTGATCAAGTCCATGAGCTTCGAGAGCGGTCTTGTTTAATTGCTCAACTTGAGTGTAAATCCCATAATCTTCAAACTCTTTGGACTGTTCACCTGTCTCATCTTTAACATAGAGATGGACGAATTGAGTACGAAGTCCTACAATTTGTGGAATACTTTCTGTCAGCTTAAAAGCTAGTTTATTTCGAAATCGAAGATAGTCATAGGGATGCTTATTTAGGTTAATAGTCCGCTGGCCTTCCCATCTTCCCTTACTTCTTTTGATTTCTATCTTGTAATTTTTTTGGCTAGCTCGACTGGAACTTTGTCCTCTAATTTGAACAGTAGCATTGGGAACCTCTTCACCAAAGCCGAACTGCCCTGATTCAGGCCCCTTTTCATTCCCAACTTGTAAAAGTCCTTCTACCTGGTAACGTTTAATTCCCATTTTTTCATAGTCATAAGCCGAATACTGATTGACTTCACTCCAGGAATGATTAGTATTTTCAACAGTATTCCCCCGTCTAACAGTCAAATACATGGCGATCACATCCGGATCCCCTTGGTTATACAAGGTTTCCTTATCATAAAGATGCAAATCATTAATGTTTTGCACCTTTTCTTTTTTGACCTTTCGAGTTACCTTCTCGTTTCCATTGCCACCTCCATTATCAAACACAGCCAAAAGAATAAATGCGAGGGACATCAAGCCAAAGACTAGTAAAAATTTACCCCATTTATTATCCATCGTTTCTCCTCGCTTCTAAAGTATTATAAAGTCTAGTAAAGAATCCAGTTTCTTCATATACGATGATATCTTGACTTCCTAAGACTCGATAAGGAAGGTCTTTGGTATATTCAGCCAGACGAGCACTTGTGGTGAAATATAAAACCAATGAAGCTAACAAAAACCCATAACCAATGAAAGAAGTATCTATAAATTGAGTTAAAATACTAAATATAACTGAAATTCCAGCAAACCACTTACTACAATTTTTAGCCCCCTCATAGTCAACAAAATAGAGCAACAACAGTAAATTAATATTTCCTACCGCATAAAGCCCATAGCCCAAACACAAGGTCTGAAAATAGCCTTTCATCTGACTATTAAATCCGAGTGGTAAAACAGCCAACAAGACAATCCCAACAAACATCGCTAGCAAGGTTGCTAAAAGTTGTTTCCAAGATAAATACTTTAATTCATTTCTAAGAGTCCGAAGCATGTCTACTTCCGTCTGATTGATTCTATCGACACTTCCTACTCCATCGTATAATTGATAATATTTCCTGAATTTTGGATAGAATACAACCTCTAATGAGACAACAAAACTTACAGTAGAAACTAAAGTAACAAGATAAGCCAACATGGCTGATACATCATAAACAGGAGCTGTACGAAAAAGTCCTCCTATCCCCTTACTCAATGGTCCAAACCAGTTAATAACGATATGTGCAAAGAGTCCTATAAACAGATAGATACCAACCTTAAAAAGATTAAAATATTCATCAAACCAAATCAAGAACTCGAAATTAGCCTCATAACTTTTCGGAAAATAACGATACATAATTCGAATCATTTGAACCAAAATATAAGCATAGGCAATACAAGTGCTCAACAACAGACCATATGGAATAGATAAATATATGGAAACGAAACCTGTTCCAAGCATAATCAAAATAGCTGCTGCAAATGTTTTTAAGATACTACGATAGTCTTTTACAGCTGTTAAATAATTAACTGCATGCCAAATTAAGCATAGTTCACTAAACAAAAGAAGATTTAAGAAAATCTCCAGCAAAGGAATTCCAGATAAAAATAAGAATAAGCCATAGGACACAAGCCCAATTCCCAACATCATAGCTCCTGAAGAAAAGTACGAGGGCAGAATTTTTTCAAACTTTTCTTCATAGAGCATGTCCGAAACATAGCGAGTTACTACCATGGAAAATATATTAGTTATAGCCAAAGAAGCCAGAATTGAGTAGGAAATCAGCCCCAAAAGATGGTCACGCTCAACATTATCAAAACGTCCAAATACGCTAAGATATACAACAGCAAGGATAAGTAGAATCCCAAGAATCATAGGCCCCACATAGATTATGCCTGCATAGCCATATGCTTTTTGTTTGGCAAGGAAATTTCCCTTATTATATACCTTTCTTAGCTCAAAACCTAATCCTGCCATCCCTTCACATACTCCTTGTACATTTTTCTATATTGATCAATCATTTGACCATACTGGTAAAACTGTTCAATGCGTTTTTTCGCAATTCTTCCCATTGCCATCCTCCTCTCTTCTGAAGAAGCCATAGATAGCATTGCATCTGCTAAACCATTTAAATCAGTAGGAGGGACACAGTATCCTGCAAGACCCAAACTATCATCTTCTCTCCCCTCAAGCAATTCTCTACAGCAACCTACGTCTGTCGTTACACACGCTTTTCCTGCTGCCATTGATTCTAAAACAGAGAGAGGTTGTCCTTCAGAAATACTGGTTAAAATCATAAAATCCATCTTTTTAAGATATTCTTTGACATTAACCCGGCCGGTAAAAATCAGATTGTCTAACTTCAGTTTTCGAACCAGGTCATAACATTCACTAGCGTAGCCTTTGTCATCAACACCCCCCATGACATAGAGGCGAACATTAGGCATTTGGACGGATACCTCATAGAAAGAATAAATCATGGTTTTAATATCTTTGATAGGAGCCATTCGGACAGCTGCACCAACATTGATGAAACCATCACTTTCAAAAGGAATCGCAGAGAAAGACTCATAGTCAATTCCATTTGAAATGACTCGACACTTTTCCGGATCGCAGCCCATATCTATCTGAGTTTCTCTGGCTTTTGAGAATAGACTAGTAATACAGTCCGCTTTTGAATAAATTGCATCTGAAAGAGTATAGAAAAAATCAATCCATTGTTTTCGCATAGACGGCAAAATCCAATCTGCACGAATAATTTCTTCCTCGCGCTCCCGTGTATAAATCCCATGCTCTGTTAAAAGAAGGGGCTTACCTGTTCGAACGCTTGCCAATGTCGCCAAGATACCACCATAACCTGTCGAAATGGCATGATAAGCATCTGCAATCGGTATTTCACTAGAAAGAAGGGTCAACAGAGGAAACAGCATCGAGCGAATGGTATGAAAGACATCAGACATTGGCTGCATAGCGTATCTTTCTGCACACAATTCCTGAATCATATGGAAAAAATCTTCACTAGCCAAAAAACTATCTCGTTGGATTTTTCCATCTTGAAGCATGTTAAAGATTAAGGACCAATCTGGTTTAGCACAGAAGACCAACTGTCTTAAAGATTCATATTCTTCACTAGTTAAATCTTCAGCGCTGCTTTTTCTTATTTCAGTTCCAGCTAGACTATCTAGAAAGACTTCTCGAATCTCAACTACATTTTGGGGTAACTCATAGACAAATTTTCCTTTCTTAGATTCATTTGCTCCGATCACCCATACAATAAATTCATGCTCTTTCATTTCAGTTATATATTGATGCATCCATGTAGAGACACCACCATGAACATAGGGATATGATCCTTCTAAAACCAAACAAATTCTCATTTTTACTTTCTTTTCTATATTTATTTGACCTCAATAGATATTTTATCAGACGTAGCGTGTAGAATATAGAGATTTCCTGTTAAATGTTCTAAATCTCCACCCGTCACTTTACCTGGTTGACCTTCATTAAATCGAAGCATCACATAAGCTTGGCTATGGAAATTCCCTAGTTCTAATTCCAATCCAGAATCTGTTTTGCTTTGATTAATGGTCAGTATAGCATAACGTTGGATAGAACCCGCCATTTCAGAACCAGTCAAACGCCTAATATTTGGAGCAATCTTATACAATGTTTCAATTTCATTAGTAAAATCTGTATAAAGTTTTGACCAGCCTAATTTTGCACCTCTATCTTCATCCATAACATCATCTGGATGAAGGAAATGAGTTGTAACATAGTGCATATTAAGTTCAGAAAACACAGTTAAATCTGAATAGGCATCCCACGAAGCACCTGAAACAATCCGGGGTTGCTCAATCAAACCATCATCTGCGACTTCAAACTCCTGAGAGTAAGTAAATTTCCCTGGAAAATAATTACTTGCAATACTTTTAATTTCTGGAAAGTTTTCTCGTAAAACTTCTCTTCCTTCTTTAGACAAAACATTTGAAGGAGGAATATAGATAGATTTCTCTCCTTTTGGAAAAAGCTCTTTCGTAAAGCGAAGTAACTCACTTATCGAAGAAGACATAGCTTTCTTATCTTTCCAAGTTTTATAGGTAGGAAACTCATCTCCATAATCAACTCCTTTAGGGGTCAAGGGTTGATGATTATAACCATGATAGCTTATTTCTCCTCCATTAGCTAAAAGTGATTTCCCAAAATATTTAAAACGATCTATATCTTTTTGACTATGAACATTACCTGAGGTATCATCCTCATAATTTTCGATAACACCACCTGTATACTTAACTCCGTATTTTTCGGATAACTTTAGCAAATCAGGCCACCAGATATTGGTATAAAAATCAGAGATACTCATATTATAATCTCGCTTAATATAAGTAGCATCTCCTGCAGGAACTGGTGAAGGAAAATCATCAAGGTAGAAAGCAGTTCCATTGATAACTGGATAAGCTGTCACAGACGTCATCAAACTATAAGAAGCCGCATACAAACCACGCACTGCTCTTTCATAAATTCCAAAATTATCAATAACAAATTTCCCTTGGCCATGCTTTTTTTCCCAAATCAAAGGTGTTTTTGCCTCATCATCAGTCCAAGCATGAACCTTGGCATCAGATGAGAGTGTAACTGCCCAAGCAGAATGGAAAGCACCATCAATGGAATAACTCTTTCCTCCACCAATCATAAAATCTTTATCGATAAAAATTTTCTTAACATAAGCATTCTCAAAGCTTGAATTTGCCACGCCTAATTTTTGTTCTATTTCAGCCAATCGACTATCTTTAGCCAGAGTTACAGCAAAAAGAACATTGCCCCCTTGCTCAACCCAGTCGGTCATTTCAATAGCTTTATCTCCTAAACTTTCCAAATCGCTCAGAAGTACAACTACCTTTTTATAGTCAGAAAAATTTGGTATGGTCTCTTTTGAAATATCAACTATCTGATAACCCATTCTCATATCTTTAAGGATTTGAGAAAATTGCTCTTTCGCTCGTCGGCTTGTGTCATTACTTTCATCATAAAGAATTAGGCTATCCTTAGCTAAGCTGTCAAAAACCGCGTTGGATGAAGGAACATCTTTAAGATAAGTATCCTTTTCTGAAGTAACTGTATATTGCTCGCCACTCTTTTGAATCCACAAAACAGCAGATAGCAAAAGAAAGATAACAATTACAATAATAGATTCTTTCGAATATAATAGTTTTCTTTTTTTCTTTGTCATCACAAAAACCTACGATTGCCAGAAAGCGAGACGTTCACGATTCTCTTTAGAAAGATAAATAGAACCATTTTGGATTATTTCTACCAATTCTTCTAACCTTTCTCCCTGGCTTGTTTCAAAATAATATCTTAAATAAAGCATATAAATAGCTTCTTGGTGAGGCCACTTTTGAGAAACGAAGTCCAGATATTCTTTAACTCGCTCATAACGCTTAAGCAAAAAATCATTCTCTATCAGTTTTATATAATCAGAAAGCTGCTCTTTTTGATGAAGTTTCTTTTCTAAGAGATTAGAATAATCTTTTCGCAATAATTCTCCCATCCTCTTAGTTACCAAATCCTTTTGCAAATATGCTTCTAATACAGCACAATATTCCGCTAGAACACGATAATCAGTCGGATTATCTTGGTGTTTTTTTTCCAATGCCTGCAATCGAATATCATATTGTCGAGAAATTTCTGCAATCAAGGTTGTTGCATAATGGACAACCTCAGTATCATCATCCTGCCGAGCTAAGAATAATAAATCGATAAATTTAGCTGGTGCCCGACTGACGATTTCCATTAGCATCCACCGAGAAACTTCCTTATCTTTCAAAACTAGAGCTTCTTCTAATGGAATGACTTCTTCAACATGATTATAAGCGCTCTCAACTCTACTCATTTTTTGAGTATCATCTACCTCAAACCATTCATCTGGATCCTTTTGATCCAGAGAGATGTCAGTCTCCTCTTTATTTAAAGAAAGATTCAACCCCCAAAGCATGATATAGCCTAAAAACGGTAGGCAAATGGGGAAAATAATGTAAAACATAGGTAACTGAATTCGTTTTTTCTTTAAAGAAACAAACGAATGCATAGATAGAGCCACGTATAAAAGTACGAAAAAACTAGTAATCATCCACTCCATTTTAGTTTCCTTGTCTGATTTCACTTGGACTAATATGTGCCGCCAAACCGGGGTTCTTCTTCATATTAGAGAAGACTTGATAATAACCAGCTTTGTCCACCATAGAAGCTGTTAATTCATTAACCATTTGCAAGAAATGAAGTCTTGTTAAGGTCAACTTATCATAAGCAACATCTTCAATCCATATAAGATAGCGTAGGCCCGAAGCACTCTTCATCTCAACAGCAATAGTAGGATAATCTGGGAGTAATTTCCTATTAATCCAAACGGATTCATTTTCCAATCCTTCGTTTAACTGAGGATACAACTCTAATTTAAAATCAGAGAACTGTGATAGAGGATAAAAATGCACTGTGTCAGTTGAAAATTCTTCTCCAATAATTCTTTCAGCTTCAACAATGATCTCTTCAACCGTTCTCTTGTTTAAGCGTTTGAAAACATCATAAAGTTGACTGCTACCATGATGACTACTAACAACCTTTTGAACTAGCACATCTCTATCGTGAGTCGCATCTTCATATGAAAGTGTTAAGAATTCATTCTGTTCATTCAACAATTGATTTTCTTTTTCCAGTAATTCTTTCTCATCCTGATATTTCATTTGGATAATACCACAAATAAGCGCTACAAAAATATATGCAGCAAATGGAAGCCATCTATCAGTATTATAAATAATAGATTGCCATTTATTACCTGCCACTAGACTCATCGTAAACAATCCTAAAACAGATAGAACACCAGCAAATATACCGTAAACCGTACCAAAAATAGTACTAATTAGAGTTACAAATAAGAGCCTTACATCAATCATTCCTAGTTGATTGAACCTTGTTACGACTAAACTTAAGACTTCTGAAACTATAAAAGCAAGGAAGACTTCCGCGATTTTTTGAAAATCACTGTGAGAACGTAGTTTATAAACATTTCTTTTCAAACTACGAAATTCAAGCCTTCTCAACGGCTTTCCTTCACTAATAAATTGATCATACAGATCTGATAAATCATCTACGATAGAATAATGGATAAACCATCCATACCGACCGCGCAGATTATTTTTGTCTATTGATTGATATACAGGAGATAACTTATTGGATGGCTGGAAAGTAATCGAACTACGTGTCAGAGTTAAATCCTGTAATTTGCTTGCTAAAAGTTTGAAAGTATCTTGAAAAGGATTAGCTATTGTCAAAATTTCAGCCTCATCCGTCCAACTATTAAATACCTTATATACAAGCTCCGCTAAATCTTCTGAATTAATGAAATTCAGTACTTCGTCTGGTTGCTCATCAAAACTGATTGGCTGATTTCGCCGAAGATTGTCCATTAAACCATAGAAATAATCCTCTGGTTGTTTTGCAGAATAGACATAGGGGCTCCGAATAATTTTCAGAGAACCACTGTATGTACTTGCCCAATGTAAGCAAAGATTCTCTGCTGCTCTTTCCAAATCCTGAGGGAGATTAATAATTTCCGGTCCTGTGACATATAGAATATTTGACCAAGATAACTTCGTAGTATTTTTCAGGAAATCTTGCAATCTTTCCAACTCACCAATCTGTTGATTTTTATAGGTCAAATAATTTGAGAGATACAAAATTTGATCAAAATGATAATTTTCTAAGATTTCAGAGATACCAATTGACGCAGATTGTTTAAAAACAGTCACCTTTTTTAGCTTGGTTAAGTGCGTATCTCCAAAAATATAAACGTCACTATTTGGGAAAGCTTCCTCAATAAATTCTTTAGATATGTAACCTGTGTTTCCGAATAGTAAAGTTTTCACTTTCTTCTCCTTTAAATATCATTTTCCCATTTTAAAAACAAGATTTATGTTTAAAATACTTTTATGTATCGTATTTCTCTACACTCAACTTAAAATCATATAACTAATTAGGGAAAATAGCAAGCATATCAGCCCAAAATCCACATAAAATGTACAAAGCTTAGTAATTTGATAAAATTAAGTATCAAAACAGGCTGTCATCGTGTCTAAAAAATTCTTTTTCCTTATAATTTTAAATAAAAATAGCTTCAAACACCCCTATGGATATACCATAATTATACCACAAAAACCCTTTAATGAATACCGTTTACATAAGCTAAATCAAGTTTAAAACTATAAATTATAAGCATTTTTATTGAAAACAAATAATCTTGCCGTCCTCAGAAATTATAGATAAAAAATATCCTTGAATTTGAGTTATGCTTCTCAATCCCAAAGAATTCATTAAAATTTAAAATATAATATTTATAATTCAACCTCAAAGAAACCATTTCTGCCTCGGTCAAATAAACAAATTAAAACCCCAGTACTACTTCATTAAGAACTGGGGTTTAAGGTTAGGATTTTAAAATATTAAATCAAGCATCTAAGATTTTAAAACCAAGACTAGTACTATCTTTCAAAAACATCTGAACTGTTTCTAGGGAATATTCTGTCAAATCTTTACCATTTAACGATAATTTTTGAATCAAATCTGAGGTACAGGTAATAATATCAACCCCTAACTCATCCGCTTGATAAATATTATAGGTTTCGCGCGGACTAGCCCACAACAACTCTACTCCGTCTTTTTGACGACAAATAGACAGTGCTTCTTTCATAATCGGCACAGGATCCACACCCGTATCTGCGATACGTCCAGCAAAAACTGACACTATCCCTGGAGTACCTGCCTTCAAAGCTCCAACTACCTCGCGAACTTGTTCAAGAGTGAAAATAGCTGTAGCATTGATTTTAACACCTTTTGCTGCTAGACGTTTCATTAAATCAACAGTTGATTCCCCTTTAGAATTTGTCACAGGTATTTTTACATAAACATTCTCTCCCAGTGAGGCTATTTTTTCTGCTTCTTTTTCCATTGTTTCAATGTCATCAGCAAACACCTCAAAAGAAACGGGAAATTCCTTAATATCCTTTAATACTTCTTTAGCGAATCCTACATAGCTGGTGATACCTGCTTTCTTCATTAAGCTAGGATTAGTGGTAAATCCCGATACCAAACCAGAATTTAGATCCTTTAGCATAGTTTCCAAAACTGCGCCATCTGAATAAACTTTAATAGATAATTTTCGTGCCATTATTCGCCCTCTTATTCTTCTTCGTCGCAAACATTATTCAGTGCTGTATCTGATTTACTGAGGAAATTTGGTAAAAGCAATATAACTGCTAGAACTGCTACTACCACATAAATACCAACTTGACCAACAGAATCTCCTACGCGACCTAACAAAATACCAAATACACCAAAGTCAAAATCACCAAAGGTCGTATTTGCAAAACCTAGTTCACCTAATACTGGCAAAACCGCTGCAGGTAAAAAGGCTAAGAATAGGCCGTTTACAAAAGAACCTAAAACAGCTCCCTTCCGTCCTCCAGTTGCATTGCCATAGATTCCCGCTGTTGCACCACAGAAAAAGTGAGGAACCATACCGGGAATAATCAGCACACCACCTATTGCTCCCAGAATGAACATACCAATCAGTCCACCTAAAAAGCTAAAGGCAAAACCAATAATAACTGCTGTAGGCGCATAAGGGAAGAATACAGCACAGTCCACAGCTGGTACAGCATTCGGAATAAGCTTAGTGGCGATACCTTGAAAAGCAGGAATCAAATCAGCAAGTATCATCCGCACCCCTGCATATACAATAGCGACACCAACCGCAAAAGTTAGACCACTGACGATAGCAAATATAAAAGGATTCTTACCAGCTGCTAACTCTTCAACTGTTTTAGGACTACGAATCAGACAAGCAATTGTTGCTATTAGATAAAAGACAACCATGACAATACCTGTTGATATTGTAGTATTGCGAAGAAAGCTCCATTTTTCTGAAATTTTCAACTCCTCTGTACTGGTGCTGCCTTTTCCTACCTTAGATCCAATCCAGGCTGAGAGATAGTAACCCAGACTGCCAAAATGTCCCATTGCAATCTCGTCTCCGTCCGTTACCTGAAGAGTATATTTCTGTCCAATAGCTGGAGAAATAGCTGACCAAGCACCTAATATAAATCCTCCTACTGCAATCATGGCAGCTCCTTTAAAGCCAATTGCTCCTAAAACGGCTGACAATAAACAAGCCATAAAGAAACTATGATGCCCTGTTAAAAAGATGTATTTAAAGCGAGTAAAACGAGCAAATAATAAATTTAGCAATAAGCCAACAATGAGAATTGTCATCGTCTCAACACCCAGTATTTTCTGAGCAACTGATGTTACAGCTTCATTATTGGGAACAACACCTGTAATACCAAACCCTTTTTCAATCAAACTAGCTAAAGGAGATAAATTATTTTGAATAACTCCTGCTCCAGCGGCTAACATTAAATACCCTAGAATCGGCCCTAGTGTTCCAGTCAAAACTTTATGACTTGGAGTTCGAAGAGCTACTAAACCAACAAAAGCTATCAGTCCCATTAAAAAGGCTGGTTCACTTAAGATATTTTGAAACAGCGTGAGTATACCATTCATGGCTGAACCTCCATTCTTTCTTCTTATTGATTTCTCATTTCTTCTAATACAGGAACAAGGTCTGCTTCGATTTTTTTGCGATTAGTATAGCTCTTAACGATACAAACCTTTGTTCCCTCAGGAAAGATATCTTGAAATTCTTTCACTGTCACATATAGGTCTGCTCCCTTTCCGACCGCTGCATTAGAATCACAAGATTCTGCTTCTACTTCTATTCCTAAATCTTTGGCAATGGCTTCTACTTTCATCCGAAGAAGTAAGCTGCTGCCAATACCATTTCCACAAACTGTGACAATTTTAATCATCTTTTTCTCCATTCTTTATTGTTTCGGTAATGATTTCCATTATTTCATCTGGATTTTCTGCTGCAATTAACTGTTCTATGGACTCATCGTCATCTAAAATCATAGCAAGCTCTTGTAAAGCTTTCAAATGCGCAGTTGAATCAATGGCGGCAAGTACAAAAATCAACTGAACTTGTTTTTCCTCATCTCCTTTTACATCAAAATCAACTGGCTCTGCCACCTGCAGCAAACTCATTCCTAACTTGTTTACCCCCAAATCAGGAGCAGCGTGAGGAACAGCGACTTTCGGTGCTAGTACAATATAGGCTCCTAACTTCTCCACAGAAGCAATCATTCCTTCAATATAAGACTGCTCAATATAATTTCCCCTCAGCAAAGGTGCGGCTGCCAAAGAAATAGCTTCTTTCCAATCCTTGACCTGATTAGTCTGTTGAATAAATTCTTTTTTTAATAATTCTGTCAAACCATATCCTCCTCTCGTCTGACCTTGTTGCCAGCCTATCAAGTAATTCGATAGTTCTCTCATTAGCTCAGGATAGTGATGAATCGTTGTATGTCGCTCTATAATTTCTATCAACCCGTCTAAGGAAATTCCTTGAGTTTCAATCCAAGAAAATTGACTGATGACTCTGCGTTTTAACATGGTCTTTTCAACAGCCTTCATAACAGGCTGCAGTATATAGACTGGTCTTTCTGATTCAAACGGAACTGTTGAAAAAGCAAGGTCATATTCTTCAATGTCTATCTTTTTAGCTTCATCAAGCTGGTGAACAGGCTTAAACATCATATTTGGAAAAAGATGCTTTAATTCCGCCTGAAGAATCAGGGAAGAACTCACTCCATTTGGACAGATACTCAAAGCCCTTAAAGTTTGTATACTATCTTTCTTATACTCTCCCTCTAAATATCCACCAAAATGAATCGTGAAGTAAGCTACCTCATCATCACTTAATAGTTTGCCTACGTATTCTTCTAAAGGAATAAGACTTCGTTTTACCAAATAGTAGAGTGAGCCAAAATCTGCTTTAATCTGTTCTTTCAATGGATTTATTAAAGGAATATCAAATAACAGGCGATAATACGCTGGATAAAGATGCGAGTATAAATTTTGACGAAATTGAGGAGATTGAGAAAAATCTGCTCCTGTATGAGCTTTGACCTGTTCTATTATATCTTCCATCAACTCAAATACCCTTTGGTCAGAAAAAACTTGAAGATTTCCTTCTGTACAACCTAGCAAGCGAGAAAAGATAAAATTCTTTTTGCCTGCCAACTCTGGGTAAGTTTGTAATAGTTCTTCACATAAATCAAACAAAGAATTTGTATATATCTCTCCTAAGACAATATCATCGTCAGGACATATTTTTAAACTCCCCGCTTTTAAAATAGCGATAAGACAGCTTACTTCTTTCGTTTTTTCAGACAAAAAATGAATGTTATACTTTTTTCCGAGTAAAACGAGTCTGTCTGCAACTTCCCCATCATTAAGCTCTAGACCACAATCTTCAAGCAAATATCGAAGTACCCAGCGCCCACTCGCTATTGACAAAAGCTCACTCAATGTCTTCTCTAATAGATAAATGAGCTTTTTTGTTTTTCCTGCTAAAAAATATCCCTGTTTACGAGTATAAGACAGTTCTATCTGATAAGAAAGTAAATGTTGCTTAAGCCTTTTTATATCCGACAGGACTGAATTTCTGCTCATCTGCAATAGATTCTGTAAATGCTGATTGGATACAAAGTGCTGAGCCAACAGAATATAAAGCACAATCATTTCTAAGCGCTCTTCATGAAAAAGATAGTCACCTGTATGATGAGATATCTTTTCAAAAAGGCTATTCAAGGGTACTGCCGGAGTTCTAATTCGTCCTCCTTTCACCTCAATAACTGGAAAATGAAAAGATTCTAAAACATCGTTAATTTTTTCAATTTGCAGAATAAGATATTTACGATTAATTTTTAGAAGTTTTTCCATTTCCTCAAGAGAAGAATCTGAATATTTGGATAAAAGCTGAAATTTTTCAATGAGCTCATTTGATAACACTTCTAGCCCTCCTATATTATTAGTATAAACAAAATAGTTAACGTTTTCAATCAAAATTCAGTCCAATTGTCATCAGGAAATTATCAAAAGAATTGTGCCTAAGATATATTGTAATTTTTGAATATATCCCAAAAACGGCGTAAATTAAAACCCAGCACCTATTCATTAGGTGCTGGATTTTAAAGCTCAACTTTAAAAATTGTTAAACGTTCTAATTCATCAGTAGTCAACCTCCGCCATTCTCCAGGAGCTAGTGCGGGATCCAACTGTAGGGGTCCCATCGTGAGGCGCTGAAGATTTGTAACTTCTTTTCCGCAGGCAGCTACCATGCGCTTGACCTGGTGGAACTTGCCTTCAGCTAGGGTAATTTCTACGAGAGAAGTCTCTTTTGCCTCGTCCAGCTCTAAAATCTTGAGATGAGCTGGCTGACAGGTGAAATCTTTCAGTTCTATTCCTGCAGCAAAGCGCTCTACATCTGCTTGGTTCATCAGGCCTGCCACTTGAGCTCGGTAGATTTTTTCTATGTGCTTTTTAGGTGACAGCATGGCATGGGCTAGCTTGCCATTATTGGTCAGAAGGAGCAGGCCGTGGGTATCAATATCCAAGCGACCGACAGGGAAGACTTCTTTCTGACGGGCAGTCTCATCCAGCAAGTCCAGAACTGTCTGATGACGGTCATCTTCTGTCGCCGAAATGACTCCCTGCGGCTTGTTCAGAAGGTAGTAGACGAATTTCTCATAGGTCAGCCTTTGGCCAGAAACAATAATCTCATCTGCTGTCTCATCAATCTGAGTCTTAGGTGATTTCTCTGCTCTGCCATTGACCAAAACCAGCCCTTTCTTTAGGAGCTGCTTGACCTGAGCGCGTGAGCCCAGACCATTTTCTGCTAAAAATTTATCCAGACGCATAATCTAACCTCCTAACTTCCTGAAGCCATTCCGCTCTTGACTTTGCTAAATCTTAGAACAAAGACAAAGAGCGAGGTCAGAATCATAGCCAGCCCCAAAACGCTGAAGATAAAAGATGGAGCATTAGAGAATCTCCCAATGAAACTGAGGACAAATGTAGTGGCCGTGGCTCCTATACTGCAGCCTAAAATCACGATAGAAGTGGCTTGATTGAGGAGGTGGGCGGAAACACGCTCTGACAGGGTGTAAAAAATGGTCGTCAGACCGACACTATAGACAAAACCGGCGCTAATAGTAGCCATGCTAAGTGACAAGAGATTTGGTGAGAAGCCAATAATAATTTGAGTCAGTCCAAAAACCAGACCAGAAAGCATCAGCAGTTTATCTCCAAAAAGACGGGTCAAACTAGCAAAGCTGATACCCGCTGCAATCCCAATCAACTGCATCAAGGAAAGAATCACGCCTGCAATCTGGGCTGTCCCCATGCCTGACTTCTCTACAATCCCCGGCACCCGCACATTGATGGCGATATAGGTCAGCACAATAACCCCCGCCACAAAGGCAAAAGCTAGACTTAACTGCCAATCATGACTGCTTAGCTTAGGAGTCGATTCAGACTGTTCTTGCTGCTTTTCAGAGACCTTGTAATAAGGAACAAAAAGCAGATAAAGAGCCAAAACCACCAGTCCAAAGGTATAGACGAGAAAGGCAGCCTGCCAGCCGAGAGGAAGAAGTCGACTGACTCCAAAAGTCAAGAGTGCTGTCCCGACTACTTCTGCCGACCCTCTCAGTCCTAAAAGCCGAACGCGTTCCTGTCCCTTGTAGCGCTCGCTAACAATCGAGATAGCCTTGGCATTGAGCAGACCGATTCCCATCCCAAAGACAAGCCGAGATACAAACATAAGCCAGTAAGACTGATTAAGAAGAGGAAGAAGCCCGCAAAGTGAAAAAATCAGAAGCCCGCTCACAATCATCTGACGCTCTGTCAGGTATTCTTCAATGACCCTATTAAACAGCAACATCAGCATAATCCCAGCCGAAGGCAAAGAAACCAGAAGTTCTACCCAACTTTCTGGAATCCCTTTATAAAAAGCAAACATGGCCGACTGGGCACTGGAAATCGAAAAAGCCGTCGTCAGAATCAAAGAAAGCGAGAGGATACTCACCTTTTCCATCAATTTTTTCATTCTATTTTCCTTTAAAATTCACACTACCTCTATCATACAGTTTTTTGGGCCAAGACGCAATTTCTTTGTCAGGAATATTAAGGGTCGCTGTGGCTTCATTCAAAATCAGGCACTGCCAGCCAGTCAAAACCGCTCCCGCCTTTATTTCTTGCAGGTTTTATGTTATGATGAAGGAGAGAAAAAAGGAGAGAATCATGTCTGTGAGTGAAAAAACATCTGTTATTGAACGATTAACCAAACCATCCCATTTAATTGATATGAAGGACATTATCCGCGAGGGCAATCCGACCCTGCGCGCTATCGCTGAGGAAGTCAGCTTCCCTCTATCAGACCAAGAAATCATTCTGGGCGAGAAGATGATGCAATTTCTCAAGCATTCCCAAGACCCAGTCATGGCAGAAAAAATGGGGCTGCGCGGCGGTGTTGGTCTAGCTGCTCCCCAGCTGGATATTTCTAAACGGCTCATCGCTGTTTTAGTTCCCAACCCTGAGGACGAAGAGGGCAATCCGCCTAAGGAAGCTTATAGCCTGCAAACGCTGATGTACAATCCTAAGATTGTAGCCCACTCCGTTCAGGATGCAGCCTTAGCTGATGGTGAAGGCTGCCTGTCAGTCGATCGAGAAGTACCAGGCTACGTGGTTCGGCATGCACGAGTCACCGTGGATTACTTTGATAAGGACGGCCAAAAGCATCGTATCAAACTCAAGGGCTATAACGCCATTGTCGTTCAGCATGAAATCGACCATATCAACGGTATCATGTTCTACGACCGCATCAATGAAAAAGACCCATTTGCAGTCAAAGACGGCATGTTGGTGATTGAGTAAATAGCTTATATATCATTATCAAAAATACCTAGATAGAAACTATCTAGGTATTTTTTTCTATCTAACTATCCCGTCTCCAGAAAATAGCCAAGAGGATAACTGCTCCTAGCACTGATGGAACAACAGCTGTATCAGCCAGCATTGGTCCCCAATGACCAAAAAGAAATTGACCTATCAAGGAACCAAACCAACCCAAGAGGATTTTTCCGATACAGCCCATGCGCTCCCCACGGCTGGTAATAGCCCCGGCGATAAGGCCGATAATAAAACCGACAAACATACTACCAATCATATATTCCCCTTCTTTCTATATTTCTAGCAAGGCTTCTAAAGAAGCAAGTGGAAGCTATCATTATGGAATGCGCCATTTAAGGCAACTCGAAATCTTAGATTGCCCAGTCTCCATTTCTAAAGATTGCTACACGGCTGCCGTCTTCTCGGATACCGTCAATATCCATCTGATCAGAGCCAATCATAAAGTCCACATGGACATCCGAGCGGTTGAGACCCGCTGCTTCAAGCTCTTCTTCAGAGAAATTCTCTCCACCGACCACACTAGTCGCATAGGCTGCACCGATAGCCAAGTGGTTAGAAGCATTTTCATCAAAGAGAGTATTGAAGAAAGTAATGCCTGACTGGGAAATCGGGCTTGGATCTGGCACCAAGGCACACTCACCTAAAGCACGCGCACCCGCATTTTCAAAGACAAGATCCTTCATAACCTGGTCGCCCTTTTCAGCAGTAATATCCACAATCTGTCCATCCTTGAAGGTTACCTTGATGCCCTCGATGATGTTGCCATTGTAGCTAAGAGGCTTGGTGCTAGTCACATAACCTTCTGCCCGACGGAAGTCGGGTGCTGTAAAGACCTCTTCTGTAGGCATATTGGCAATGAAATACTCGCCCTGAGCATTGAGACTGCCAGCTGACTCCCAGTGATGGTTCTTGGGCAAGCCCAATGTCAAGTCTGTTCCAGGAGCTGCGTAGTGCAGAGCAGTGAATTGCTCTTCATTCAAAACTTTAGCCTTTGAGCTGAGTTTTTCTTCATGAGCTTTCCAAGCGGCTACTGGGTCATCCTCATAGACACGGCAGGTTTTGAAAATCTGATCCCAAAGCAAATCTACTGCTTCCTCATCGCTGGCTGCATTTGGAAAGACCTTCTTAGCCCACTCTGTACCCGCTGCTGCTGCGACTGTCCAGCTGACTTTATTGGATTGGGTTGCAATCCGCATCGGCTTCATGGCTATCCCCATAGCCTTAGCAGAAGCCGATAATTTCTCAGCATCCACGCCATTCAAAGCCCCCGGATCAGATGAACGAACGCCCAAGCGGCTGGCTTTCTTTTCGAGGAGATAGTTCATCTCAGCCACCTTATAGTCTGGAACATTGTCCAAGCGCTCCATCGGCGCATGGAGGAATTTCTCCCGCGTAGTCAAATCATCCGCCCACTGGACGATGACCTCGTGAGCACCCAGAGAATAGGCTTCCTTGACAATCAAGTGAGCCAGCTCACGCTGCTCCACATCAATATTGAGCGCCACCGTGTGACCCGGCTGCACATTGATACCATTGGCAACCAATAGTTTAGCGTATTTTTCTAAGTTTTCTTTAAAATTTGGCAGAACCATGCTGCTTCTCCTTTTCTTTTGTTATTTCTCTTTAAACAGGGACAGTAGGCTAACCGCTGCCACTGTGCCGCAAATCAAGGCAGTCATTTTCAAAATCGTATCTGGGTCAAGATCCAGCTGGTAATCAAACACCTTTTGCGCAGGCTTATCCTGAGCGGAAATGGTAAGTTTCATAAAAACCTCTTTCTATATTTTAGAAAAATTCATCAAACAGACTCAACTGGTTATCCTCTGGCATATTACCCAGAATACCCATGTCGTCCATTTTTTCGACTAGGGTGCTAGAGAGGCCGCCGCGTTTGCGGAGTTCTGTCTTAGAGAGAAATTCGCCTTCTTCGCGCGCTCTGACTACTTGGCGGGCAACGTTGTCACCCAGACCGTCCATAGCGGAGAATGGTGGAATAAGGGTATCTCCTTCGATGAGAAACTCAGTTGCATGGCTCTTGTAGAGATCTAACTTTCCGAATTTGAAACCCCGCTCCAGCATTTCATTGACGATTTCCAAGGTTGTATAAAGGTCAATTTCTACATTGGAGGCTTCGTTGTTCTTGCGCTTTTCAGCGATTTCGTTCATCCGGCGTTTGACGGCATCAAGTCCGCCACTCATGGTCTTGATATCAAATGCTTTAGCCCGAATAGAGAAGTAGGCACAGTAGTAATAAATCGGATGATGCACCTTGAAGTAGGCTACCCGCAGGGCCATCATAACGTAGGCTGCCGCATGGGCCTTGGGGAACATGTACTTGATCTTTCCACAGGACTCGATGTACCACTCTGGCACATTGTTTTCCTTCATGGCTGCGATGTAGCCATTGCGCTCTTCTTCAGAAATCTTCAGCCAAAGGCCCTTCCGCACGCGCTCCATGATCGTAAAGGCCATCTTAGGATCCAAGCCCTTGTGCATGAGGTAAACCATGATGTCGTCCCGACAGCCGATAACGGTGGACAGGTCAGCAATCCCTTGCTTGATCAAGTCCTGAGCATTACCCAGCCAAACGTCCGTACCATGAGAGAGACCAGATAGCTGTAAGAGCTCGGCAAAAGTTGTCGGATGGGTCTCATCAACCATGCCCCGTACAAAATTAGTCCCAAACTCCGGAATCCCCAGCATACCAGTCGGCGTGCCGATTTGCTCCTGAGTCACACCCAGAATGTCTGTCCCAGAAAAGAGGGCCATGACACCGGCATCATCCATAGGAATGTCATTAGGATCAATTCCAGACAAGTCCTGAAGCTTCCGAATCATGGTCGGATCATCGTGTCCCAGAACGTCTAGCTTGAGGACATTTTCATCGATATCGTGGAAGTTGAAGTGGGTGGTCTGCCACTCGGCTGTCACATCATCGGCTGGATATTGGACCGGTGTAAAGTCATAAACATCCATGTAGTTAGGGATAACAACGATTCCTCCCGGGTGTTGTCCAGTCGTCCGCTTGACTCCTGCAGCTCCCTGTGCCAGACGCTCAACTTCTGCATCCCGGTAGAACTTCCCGTAGTCGCGCTCGTAGCCCTTGACAAATCCATAGGCCGTCTTAGCCGCAACGGTACCAACGGTCCCAGCCCGAAAGGCGTATTCTGAACCAAAGATATCCCGCACGTCCAAATGGGCGCTTGGCTGATCCTCTCCAGAGAAGTTCAAGTCAATATCGGGTACCTTGTCCCCGTCAAATCCAAGGAAGGTCTCAAATGGAATATCCTGACCGTTCTTGCTCAGCTTGTGACCACATTCTGGACAGTCCTTATCCGGCATATCAAAGCCAGAACCATAAGATCCATCCGTGATGAACTCGCTGTATTGGCATTTGCCACAGACATAGTGGGGTGACAAGGGATTAACCTCGGTAATCCCAATCATGGTCGCGACAAAGCTGGATCCGACTGACCCCCGCGAGCCTACCAGATAGCCCCGCTCATTGGAGCGCTGCACCAGCATCTGCGAAGCCAGATAAATCACGGCAAAACCATTCCCCAGGATAGAAGTCAGCTCTTTTTCAATTCGCAAGTCTACGATATCTGGCAGCGGATTGCCATAAATTTCAAAGGCCTTTTGATAGGTCAGCTCAGCAACTGTCTCCTCAGCCTTGTCAATGAAAGGTGTATAGAGGTCCCCCTTGACAACCTCGACTGGCTCAAAGGTCTCTGCCAGCTGATTCGGATTGATGATGACTAACTTCTTAGCCAAGTCCTCGCCTAGAAAGGCAAATTCGTCCAGCATCTCATTGGTGGTCCGGAAGTGAGCCTTAGGAAGCGGTGCCGGCCGGGCATTTTCACCGTGACCAATAGTCCGGTTAATCATGGCTCCCTGACCCAGACTCCGGACGATAATTTCACGATAGATTTCTTCTTCCGGCTCGATATAGTGGACGTTCCCCGTCGCAAGAACAGGCTTGCCCAAACGATCTCCGACCTCAATCAGATTGCGAATAATGGTCTGCAGTTCTTCTTGGTCCTTGATCTGCTCTTTGGCAATCAGTGGCTCATAGATAGCCGGCGGCATAACCTCGATAAAGTCATAATACTTGGCTACTTCGACAGCCGCATCCACCCCCTGAGAGACAACAGCATCATAGACTTCGCCTTCTGAACAGGCTGAGCCCAGAATCAGGCCTTCACGATGGGCGTCCAGCACGGTTCGTGGAATCCGCGGGACACCTTCAAAATATTTAGTATTGGACAGACTGACTAACTTGAAAATATTCTTGAGCCCCGTCTGATTTTTCACATAAATGGTCGCATGCTTGACCCGAGCCTTCTTGTAAGAATTCTCATCGACCAGATCCGTATTCAAATCCTTGAGATTTGTCACACCATGCTTTTCAGCCACATCCTTGATAAAGATAAAGAGGAGGCGGCCAGTCGCTTCCGCGTCATAGTTAGCCATGTGGTGGTGCTCCAGAGCAATCTGGAAACGCTTGGTCAAAGGCCCCAAACCATGACGCTTATACTCTGGATAGAGGTTGCGGGCAAATTCCAGCGTGTCAATAACTGGCTGAGTGATTTTCGGCAAGCCATGCCGCTCATAGTTGACATTCATAAAACCCACGTCAAAGGTGGCATTATGGGCAACGAGGACACTGTCCTGGCAAAATTCCTGAAACTCTTTCAGAACTTGCTCTAGCGGTTTGGCATTGCGGACATGCTCATCTGTAATCCCGGTTAGATCCGTCGTAAAGGCCGAAAGAGGATGCCCAGGATTGATAAACTCATCAAACTCAGCGATGATATTGCCCTTATGCATCTTACTGGCCGCAACTTGAATCAAGTCATTGTAGACCGCCGAAAGCCCCGTCGTTTCCACGTCAAAGACTACATAGGTCGCATCGCTCAGCGCCATGTCTACTTCATTGTAGACGATTGGAACCCGGTCTTCTACAATATTGGCCTCCATACCGTAAATCAGCTGAATACCAGCCTTCTTTGCAGCCTTGTAGCCATGGGGAAAGCTCTGCACATTGCCATGGTCGGTAATGGCGACAGCCTTGTGGCCCCACTTAGCTGCCGTTGCAACGATTTCCTCTACCTCAGGCAGAGCGTCCATAGTAGACATATTGGTATGAGCGTGAAATTCAACCCGCTTCTGACCCTCAGGCATCAGATCCTTGCGCTCATAGTGAGTAACAGCCTGCACAGCCTGCACATTCATGGTCAGGTCGCGGGTGAAATTGTTCATCTCCACATTTCCCCGCACGCGCAACCAGGCACCTTTCTTAATCATGTCAAACTTCTTGGCTTCTTCTTCATTTTTCATCCATTTCTGCAAGGAGAAGCTGGAAGTATAGTCTGTCATCTTGAAATTGAGCAAGACCCGGCCGGTCCGAGTGACCTTCTGCTCCAGATCAAAGACCATTCCCTCAAAGACCAGACGGTTTTCTTCAGTCTGAACTTCAATCATAGGGGTAGTCTCTGCCTTGTCCAGCTTTGGCTTAGCTGCAGCCTTGCGAGTTTGGAAGTCATAGGCTGGCTTTTCCTCTGGCGGCGGTGCCATCTGCTGCAGGGATTCCATGGCTTTGAGCGCCTCTTCATTGGCTGCCTGGACAATCTTGTCATTCTCCGCCTGGAAATTCTCCGCTTGCTGCTGGGTCAGCTCATCGCTGTGCTGAACCTGACAGGTCAACTGAGGAAAGCCGTACTTGACCAACTGCTGGCTGAGGTTGGGCAGATGATTCTTGCGAAAATGCTCCGTATCAATGGTCGAAGCCCCCTCAATCAGCAGCTTGTCCCCATCCAAATGAACCCGCAAATCCTGATACAGGCTTTTAAAGCCATGACTGGCACATGGACCTTCCTCAAAGGCCAGCTGGTAATAAGCCTGTAAGAGCTCATCCGACACCTGAGGAGCCTGACAGTGAATTTCAAAAATAGCTTGATTGCCCGTCTTAGAAAACTCTTGAGCTAAGCGCTTCTGCAATTCCCGAAAAATCTCAACCGGCAGAATATTCGCAAAAGAAAAATGAAACTCCCAGACCCGACTGACCTTGTGGACCAGAACCTTCTCAATTTCTGCATTCAAAAAGGCCTCTGAATTTCTCATTTCCAGTGGCATATCCAGCTGATTCATTAAAATTTCAAACTTGTTTGACATGATATTTCCTCGTACAGTAGTGACCCTATTTTACCATAAATCAGCACTTTTTTCGACAGAAAAAGAGCGGAGTAAAGTTGTTGATGTCTATATATTTATATGTTTTCTTGTCTTAAAACTAAGTTATGATATAATAGAAAAAACATTTATCAAAAGGAGTCTTAACTGTGAAGAAAATTTTACTAGCTAGCGCCTGTCTGCTGGCTTTGACTGCCTGCAGTATGCCCAAGCAAACTAAGCACGAAAACAAACCCAACCAAAGTCAGAGCCAAAGCAAGCCAAAAAAAGAAGAGAAAGTAAAAACCAAGACTTTTGCTTACAACATGCCTAACGGATACAATAATAAAATTGTCGCTTATTATCAAAAAGATAAGATTCGAGCCTTCGATTTTATGGCTACGAAACCAACTCAAGAGGACGAACAAAGTAAGAGTCCTGAAGAAATCAGCAACATTTATCAAGAAGAATTAAAAGCTGGTGACTTTTATGATAAATTCAGCAAGTTAGATGGAGTCACACTTGAAATCAAAGTTTCAGAGGACAAGAAAACCGTTGCACAAGTTGCCCACTTTGATCTCAGCAAAGCAAAAGAAAAACAAGTCATGGCGGCTTTAGGGGAAACAACTAAAGATAACCTATTCAAAAAACTTAAGGAAAAGCCCGAAGATTTCTTTGCTTTTCTGCTATCTCAAGGATTCACAGAAGAATGAAATCTTTTCTGACTTATTTTTTACTTTAGAAACTGTCCTGTCTTGCTAGCCAAGTCCTTAGTTCGCCAGCAAGAAAAAACTTAGAAAATATTTTTTAGAGCAAGCTATTGGCTTTCACTTCTCCAATAGCATGATTTTCAAGGAGCTTTTATGCGCTTAACTAAAAAAACTGTTTTTATTGGTATCGCTTCTCTTCTTATTTTGGGCTTAGCTGCATGGGGAGTAAATGTATTTCTCGTTATGAACAACGCTCAGCAAAGTTTTGATAAAAATTTTATTCACTACCAAGCAAAAAGTGATGACCATGAAACTTTTATTACACAAGGCATCGAAAAAAAAGAAGTCTATAATTTATCCTATTCTCCTGCTAAGAAGACCATTGAAATAACCAAATCGACTAAAAATGGAGATATCTATTCTTCCGATTCCATTTACGGAGCAGTAAAAGTCTATGATATAAAACAAAACGGTAATCGCTACGTCTTCATAACAGCTGCAAAACCAATCATCGTTGACTTCGGAATAACTTCAGTCAAGGTAACTTATGACGGAGGTAATTTTGAAACTCCATACTCTGAGTTACATTTTGGTGAATCTTTCCCTAGTGAAGACAACTAGATGGGTACTTCTCTATACTACCAGTCTTAAACTATGAACTAACCAAGCTATTAGGCTATGGTTAGTTTTAGTTTGTTAAAAAAAGCGGTTGAAACCGCCTTAACTTATCTTAAAACCGCTTCTGCCAAAGCCTTTTGAATGGCTATGACGCTGCGGTCGCTTGTAAATTGCAGGACTTCTGCTGGCTCTTGAGCGCTGGAAACCCAGATTTTCAGCTCAGCATCTAAGTCGAAATGTCCGGCTGTTTCTACTGAGAAGCGACTGATAGAGCGATAAGGAAAGGACTTATAAGAAGTCTTTTTGCCAGTCATTCCCTGCTTGTCGACCAAGATTAACCGCTTATCTGTAAAGACAATCAAATCGCGAATGAGGCTAAAAGCCAGTTCTACATTCTCTGTTGTTGTCAGAATATCCTCCAATTGTCTTTCTGTTTTTTCAATATCTTTCTGAGAGGCATTTCCTAATAAACCGCTGAATAATCCCATCATTCGGTCCTCCAATCTATTTTTTCCTACTATAGCATTTTCACCTCCAATTAGCAAAAGAAAACTGCCAGACAAAACTGGCAGTTTGTTTTATTTTGTCAAAATAGACAAGGTTTCTAGCAGATTATCGGCGTGGACTTCAATGGTATCGCCAGTAGCCTTAATCTTAACTTCGACAATGCCTTCTGCAGCTTTCTTACCAACTGTCACACGGATTGGGAGACCAATCAAATCGCTGTCGCTGAACTTAACACCAGCGCGCTCATTGCGATCATCCACCAAGACCTCATAACCAGCACTTAGCAAGTTAGCCTCGATTTGGTCTGTTAGAGTCAAGGCTTCCTCGTCCTTGACATTGACCGGAATCAAGTGCACATCAAATGGTGCCAGCTCTTTCGGGAAGTTGATGCCCCAAGCATAGCGGAATTCACCCTTAGGAGTTTTATTGACAAAGAGACGGGCATGCTGCTCCATAACAGCAGACAGGAGACGGCTGACACCGATACCGTAACACCCCATAATCATCGGTACTGCTCGGCCATTTTCGTCCAAGACATTAGCGTTCATGCTGTCAGAGTAGCGAGTCCCCAGCTTAAAGATATGCCCAATCTCAATCCCGCGAGCAAACTTGAGGACACCTTGGCCGTCTGGCGAAATTTCACCCTCGCGAACTTCACGGATATCCACATACTCAGCGGTAAAGTCACGCCCTGGATTGACACCGGTTAAGTGATAACCATCTTCGTTAGCGCCAACTACAGCGTTAGCCAGGTCTTGCACCTTGCGGTCAGCGATGATTCTCACGTCTTCTGGCAGATTGACTGGCCCTAATGATCCAAAACCTGCTCCCAAGAGCTGACGGACTTGATCTTCACTCGCCACATCAAAGAAATCCGCTGCCAAATGATTTTTCAGCTTAACTTCATTAAGCTGGTCATTGCCGACCAAAAGTGCTACGGCAGGAGACTCGTCAGCCATATAAACCAAGGTCTTGATTGTCTGGCTTTCATCTAGCCCAAGGAAGGCAGCAACTTCGTCAATGGTCTTGCAGTCAGGCGTGGAAACGCGGGCAACTTCTTCCTCAGTCACAACACGTCCTGCAGGCTTGTATTCATCCGTCGCCATTTCAAGGTTGGCAGCATAGCTGGACTCACTGGAGTAGGCAATGGTATCCTCACCAGATACCATCCAGCTGGTCAATTCTGTCCGAATAGCTTCCTGAACATCTTCAGGAATTTCATCAAAGCTGGCTACAGACTTGTCCAAGACCACCCAACGGTTCAAATCCGTCCGGTCTGGCGTAATGGCCATGAATTCTTGGCTGTCCTTACCTCCCATGGCACCACCATCACCAATAATAGCTTTGAAATCCAGCTCGCTGCGGGTAAAGATTTTCTCATAGGCAGACTTGTATTCATCATAAGCCGCATCCAAGCTGTCATAGTTAGCGTGGAAACTGTAGGCATCTTTCATGATAAACTCACGCGTCCGCAAGAGTCCGTTACGAGGACGCTTTTCATCGCGGTATTTAGGCTGAATCTGATAGAGATTGAGCGGCAGCTGTTTATAGGATTTAACCGAATCACGGACGATAGCTGTAAAGGTTTCCTCGTGGGTTGGCCCTAGGATAAAGTCTGATTTCTCACGATTTTTCAGCTTATAAAGGTCTTCACCGTAGGTCTCATAACGGCCAGACTCGCGCCAGAGGTCTGCACTGAGCAGGGCAGGTGCCAGCATCTCCACGGCACCAATCTTGTCAAACTCTTCTCGCATGATTTTTTTGGCTTTTTCAATCACGCGATTAGCCAACGGCAGATAAGAATAGACCCCAGCTGAAACCTGACGGACATAGCCAGCTCGCAGCATCAGAGCGTGACTGATAACTTGAGCATCGCTAGGCATCTCACGCAGGGTTGGAATTAACATTTTACTTTGTTTCATAAAAACAAAACTCCTTGACTTTCATTGAATAATTTCTTTTTCATAGCTCTATGAACTTTAGGCTCTTAGAAGAATAATTTCATAATATCATTCCAGGTAACGGCAATCATCAGGATGACCATAATAGCCACTCCAGACAGAGTGATATAGGTCTCCGTTTCTCTTTTCAGCGGTTTTCTGCGGATAGCCTCCAGAATATTGAGGACGATTTTGCCGCCGTCCAAGGCTGGAATGGGAATCAGGTTGAAAATACCGATATTGAGCGACAGCATGGCCAAAAGGCTGAGGACTGCTGGCAAGCCTTGCTCTGCTGCCTGGCTGCTGAAATTGTAAATAGCGACCGGACCGCCCAGCTTATTGATATTGAAGTTGAAGATGATATCTTTCAGAGCTGACAAAATGCGAACCGTGGTAGACCAAGCTGCAGTAAAGCCGCCAATGACCTTGTCCCAGAAGCCTGTCTTGACTGTTGGGGATACCCCTAACAGATAGCGATTGCCGTCTTTTTTAGGCTGTACAGTAATCTCTTTCGTTTCGCTGCCGTGTTTGTAGGTAACAGACAAGGTCGGCGCTTCCTTGCTCTTACCTGTGATTTTCGCCAGAGCACTGGTTAGATCCGCCCAGTTGCTAATCTTATAGTCATTAATCTTAAGGATTTGGTCGTTATTTTGAACCCCAGCAGCTGCTATAGCACTGCCATCCATAACTTGGAAATGATTGCTGTTTTCATCGCGAACGCCACCTTGAATAAAGGCCAGCAGCATAAATACCAACACGCTCAGGATGAAGTTATTCATAGGGCCAGCAAAGTTGGTGATAAGACGACCCCAGATACTAGCATTCTGATACTGAACATCCAGCGGTGCAATCCGCACCTCAGTGCCGTCTTCTTCAACAATCGTTGCATCATGATCTACTGCATAAGTCTTGAGCTCATCAAGAACAAGACCAGTGATTTCCAGCTTTTCCTCAAAGTCAAAGCCAGTCACATTCATGGGCAGAGCTGTCTGGTCAACCTTTTTGCCAGAGAGATTGATGCGAACCACCTTGCCCTCTGCATCCAAGGTCAGACTAGCCGGTGTTCCCACCTTAATGTCAGTGGAATCTTCCCCCCAGCCGGCCATGCGCACATAGCCCCCCAAGGGTAAAATCCGAATCGTATAGGCCGTCCCGTCCTTGCCAATATGGGAGAAAATCTTGGGTCCCATACCGATAGCGAACTCTCTGACCAAAATGCCGGACTTCTTTGCAAAGTAGAAGTGTCCGAACTCATGGACCACCACAATGATCCCAAAAATAATAATAAAGGTTATAAACTGCATGGACTTCTAATTTTACCTTTCCTAGAAATCTTGTTTTTGCTTTTAAATCAAAGAAGGAGCAGAAAACGGCCAAATACCGAGCTTCCCGCCCCTGCATAGCTGACACTCTTGAAAATAGGGTAGAAGCTCAACTCAAAATTTTGAGCTCCAAATCCTAGTTCCTTCTCAGATTGTGCGGTCGTTAGACAAGCTTGCCATCCCTTGCTTTCAGCCATGCACGACTGTCTTAGAACAAGCCGAAGAAATGCATCAGCGGAAAGACGAAGAGAAGGCTGTCAAAGCGATCCAAGACACCGCCGTGGCCAGGAATGAATTTACCAGAATCCTTGACCCCGAAATGACGCTTGACTGAGCTTTCGACCAAATCACCCAACTGGCCTGCAATACTAAAGAGCACTGCCAGAATCAAAAAGACAAAAGCATTATAAGGAGTCGCCACTTGCGGTCGAACCAACATAAAGATTCCAGTCACTAGAACGGCTGATAGAATGCCGCCCAGGCTTCCTTCAATAGTCTTATTAGGAGAAACTCTCGGCGCCAGCTTCCTTTTACCGAAACGCACCCCGACCAGATAAGCTCCGCTGTCAGTAGCCCAGACGATAAAGAGAGCTAGCAGGACCTTGTCAATATTCATCAAGCGGGCATCAATCAAAGCATTAAAACCAAGACCGACATAAAAACTAGCCGCAATCGGATAAGCCGCATCTTCAAAGGTGTAGTTGGAACCTAGAACAGTCGAAATCAACAGAAGGAAGACGACCAAGCCATAGGCCACGACATTGCCGTCGACCGGCAGAAACTTCAGATAGTTTTCCAGGGGCAGGGTTAGGACAAAGGCTGCCAGCATGGCTAAGACACCTTCGATGGTCGCTGTCGGCAGACCTTTCATTTGGAGAAATTCATGCACCGCAAGCATAGCCAGCAGCCCCACAAAAATCTGAAAGATGACGCCTCCTGTCAATACCAGAGGAATAAAAATAGCAAGAGCGATTCCCCCAAAGATTAGACGTTTTTGTAAATTTTTACTCATACTCTTTTACTTTCTCCCTTAAACACCGCCAAAGCGTCGATTCCGACGGCTGTATTCTGCAATTGCAGCCTTCAAAGCCTTCTCATCAAAGTCAGGCCAGAGAATGTCCGTGAAATACAGCTCACTGTAGGCTGACTGCCAAGGCAGAAAATTGCTGAGGCGCAGCTCTCCACTGGTCCGAATCACCAGATCCGGATCGCGCAGCATCTTGGGCAAATTGCTGGTATAGAGGTAGTTGCCAATGACTTCCTCAGTAATGTCGCCGGGACTGAGTTTGGCATCCAGAACATCCTGAGCAATCAGTTTAACCGCCTGATTAATCTCATATCGGCCACCGTAGTTCAGGGCAAAATTGAGAATCAAACCTGTATTGAGCTTGGTTAGGCTTTCGGCCTTTTCCAAAGCTTCAAATGTCGCCTTAGGAAGCTTAGCCGTATCACCAATCATCTGGATTTTAACATTGTTCTTGTGCAACTCCGGCACATAGCGGTCGTAAAATTCAACCGGCAGATTCATGATAAAGGAAACTTCCTTTTCCGGCCGAGACCAATTTTCCGTTGAGAAGGCATAGACAGTCAAGACCTGAACACCCATTTCCTTGGCAGCAATCGTCACCTTTTGCAGGGTTTCCATGCCAGCCTTATGACCGAACACGCGCGGCTGCATCCTTTTTTTGGCCCAGCGGCCGTTACCGTCCATAATGACAGCAATGTGTTTAGGAACATTCAGCGGTGCGTTCAGCTTTTCTTTTTTCTTAAAACTAAACATACTTTTTATCCTATTTAAAGTTTTGTCAGTTCATTATATCATAAATCCTTGGAATGTGGGCAATTCATCCGCTTTTTCAAGCCTGAGAGCATAAAATAAAGACAGAATGTCAACCAGAGAATCCAAACTCACCCAGCCTGTCCAAACTGCGAGGCAGATAAAGTTGCAATCAAACACCTCCTAGCTACATGAACCAAAACAAAAAAACAGCCCGCAAGCTGTTTATTTCTTTACTCTTCAATCGCTGATTCTTCCTCAGGAACGTCAACGCTTCCTTCACCACCAGCAACAGCAGGAATCCCCTCAGTTAATGGCAGTACGGTCTTAATTGCTGTCAGTTCAAAGGTCAGGTAAACACCGTCCACATCCAGAACAACTGTTTTCTTGTCTGTGTCTACTTCATCTATCGTTCCATACAAACCGCCGATGGTAATAACTTCATAGCCCTTTTGCAGCTTGTTAAGACTTTCCATACGCTGCTGAGCCTGTTTCTTTTGGGCACGCATCTGGAAATAAGTCATCCCTACCAGTACAACCGCAAATACAATAAGCATAATTGGATTCATATCTTTTCTCCTTCGAATGTCATATATGAACTACTATAGCAGATTTCCCTTATTTTTACAAGACGATTCTGACTTTTCAAGTAAAGTCCGTCTCAAGTCGGATGAAGCATGACTGGCCTAACCACATTTTTTAAAAAGCAAAAATCAGGATGACTAACACCCTGATTTTATGTCTTTTTATTTAAGATTTTTAACAACTTCTGCTACGTGTTCAACTGTAAAGCCGTATTCTTCCAGCACCTTGCCTGCTGGAGCAGATGCACCGAACTGGTCGATTCCGACAACTGCACCGTCCAGACCAACATACTTGTACCAAGGCTGGCTAGCTGCCATCTCAATCGCTACACGGCGACGAACTGCATTTGGCAGAATTTCTTCTTTGTAGGCTGCATCTTGAGCATCAAAAAGCTCTGTTGATGGCACGCTGACCACACGAATTTTAGCGCCATCTGCTGCAAGTGCTTTAGCAGCTGCAACAGCCAAATTAACCTCAGAACCTGAAGCCAACAAGATAGTGTCAAAATCTGCTCCTGTTTCGTAAACCACATAAGCACCTTTAGCTACCTTGTCAAAGTTTGTGCCTTCTTCGACTGTCAGATTTTGACGGGTCAAGACCAGAGCAGTCGGAGTGGATTGGCTCTTAAGGGCCAAGTACCAAGCTGCCTGAGTTTCACGTGCGTCTGCTGGACGGAAAACAGTCAGGTTTGGAATGGCACGCAGACCAGCCAAATGCTCAATCGGCTCGTGAGTTGGTCCATCTTCACCAACTGCAATAGAATCATGCGTGAAAACATAAGTCACTGGTAAGCCTTGAAGGGCAGACAAACGGACAGCTGCCTTAACATAGTCTGAGAAGACGAAGAAGGTACCACCATAAACGCGAAGCCCACCATGAAGCGCCATACCGTTGAGAATTGTTCCCATAGCAAACTCGCGCACACCAAATTGGATATTGCGGTTAAGACGATGGGCATCATCCTGCAGACCGTCTTCCTTGATGTAGGTCATATTGGAGTGAGCCAAGTCAGCAGAACCACCGAGGAAAGTTGGAAGCACCTTAGCTGCTGCATTGAGGGCATCCTGACTGGAATTACGGGTTGCTTGAGAGAAGCCATTTTCAAGCACTGGGAAATCTTCTGGCTTAATCTCTACTGGATCTTGACCAGCAATGATAGCTGCTACTTCTGCCGCCAATTCTGGATGAGCTTGCTTGTAGTCCTCTACCAGCTGTTTCCAAGCATCATATGCCGCTGCACCGCGCTCTGCTACATTTTGACGGTAGTCAGCATAGACTTCCTCAGGAATCTCAAATGGCGCATAGTCCCAGCCCAAGGCTTTACGAGTAGCTTCCGCTTCTTCTGCTCCCAGAGGCGCACCGTGCACTGCATTAGTGCCTTGCTTGTTTGGAGAACCGTAACCGATAACCGTCTTAACCTCAATCAAAGATGGTTTGCCGGAAGCCTTAGCCGCATTGATAGCTGCATCAATCGCTGCAAGGTCTGTTCCGTCTTCCACCAAGGCAGTATGCCAGCCGTAGGCTTCATAGCGGGCACGAACATCTTCTGTAAAGGAATCCTTGGTCTCTCCATCTAGGTTGATATCATTTGAATCGTAGAGAACAACCAGCTTGTCCAGCTTTTGCAGGCCAGCATAAGAAGCAGCTTCAGCTGAAACCCCCTCCATCAAATCGCCATCACCACAGATGACATAAGTATAATGGTCGAAAATTGGATAGCCTTCACGATTATACTTGGCAGCTAAGAAACGCTCTGCCTGAGCAAATCCAGTAGCTGTAGAAATACCCTGTCCCAGTGGGCCAGTAGTAGCATCAACACCAGCTGTGTGCCCAAACTCTGGGTGACCTGGTGTCTTAGAGCCCCATTGGCGGAAGTTTTTGATTTCCTCCATGCTGACATCTTTAAAGCCAGACAGATGAAGCAAGGCATAAAGCAGCATAGAACCATGTCCTGCAGACAGGACGAAGCGATCGCGGTTAATCCAGTTTGGCTCTTCTGGATTGATACGAAGTTGTTTAGTAAACAAGTCATAGGCCATCGGCGCAGCGCCCATGACTACGCCAGGGTGACCTGACTTAGACTTTTCAATCGCGTCAATCCCTAAAAAGCGAATGGCATTAACTGATAATTGTGACATTGGATTCTCCTTATTTTTACTAAAATCTGTCCTGACATCAGAACAGGATAAACAATGGTCGTAGAAACGATAAAAATTGTCTCATATCTATTATAAGAAAATTATCCCTATATCGCAAGATAGGGATAATCTCATCTTTTTATAAATTTATTATAAATCGTGAAAGCGGTAACAAAAAGACCAAGAATTACATAGGCGACTGTTCACTCTTGGACTGTCAAAAAAATCTGCCCATAAGGACAGATAAAAATAATTAAGTAAGCATGAATGCTACTAAGTTCAATTGAGTCTTAGACTTGTTTCATTAAGTTTTAGCAGAACGTAGTTTCGCTAACGCTCAAACTGCATCTATGCCTCTAAGCCCTGCTCGACTCTACGAGCAGGCAATTACTAAGAAATTAGTAGAACCTAGACTTAGCTTGCGCTCAGTCTGCATCAATGCCTCTAAATCCGACTGCGTCCACGGCTTGTCTCATTAATTTTTTGAGGAACGTAGTTTTCGCTTACGCTCAAACTGCATCTATGCCTCTAAGCTCTGCTCGACTCTGCGAGCCGGCAATCGCTAAGAGGCATAGAAAAACCCAGCTATCCAAATGGTTAGCTGGGTTAGGGTTGAGCTACATCATAGTTTTAGACTATCCTGCGGCCTTTTGATGAATGGTGATGCCGTATTTTTCATGGTTTTCTTCATACCAATTAATTAAGGCCATCGCAGTTTGATAAGTAATGTTCTTAATCTTACTGGTCCCTTTAGTTAAGGTCAGGATACTCATTTTGCTGATGTTTGCATCCGTCGCAATCCGATAACTAGTTAAGGTTCCATTAACTAACAACTGAACAACAGCCTCGACTTTCCTATAGTCGGGCATGGTTGTAATATCCAACTTTTTCATAATTAAATCCTCTCCTAAAATTTAATTTACTAATCCATTATACACTTTTTTCTGACATTTACATATATAAAAACTTGAAAATGTACAAAAAAATTAGAACATAATTCGTTGAAATGTCAACTTTTCCCACTTTTATAGACTTATGAGAGCCTTTTGCCTCTATTAAGATAGAAAAAAGAATTAATATTATCTTCTTTTCTTACTCTGTTAGCTCGCCTTTCCATACTCCTGTTTTTTTCCCCATTTCCGTATAGCTAGGCCGATGAGTAGATAAAGAATAGTCGGAATCATCCCCACTGATAGCGAGAAGAGGAAAGCTTGATTTTTTTCTACCGAGACAAAGCCTAGTAATCGTAAAGGATTTATAACCTCATCTTCCATAGTATGCATAATTACCAGCGGCCAGACAGACTTAGTAAGTCTAAAAATCTCTGTGTACATGACCGTCCAGCATACAACAGTTATCATCCCGCCCGATAAGGAAGAATGTAAGCCTCCCAACCGGCAAGGTATTTTGGATTTCTCTCTCAGACAGAAACTTCATAATGTAAGGCAGATGCCAAATCCACCAGATAAAGCCAATAAGTAGATATAGTTTTAAGTCAGATAATTTTAATTTGATTAATTGATTGGTAAGATATGCCCTCCAAACGGATTCTTCAAAAATATTTTTTATGAATTGAGTCCTTATCTGTGTGAGCAAGATTCCAAGATAGGACGTGAACTCAACCTTCACATCTGTCACTCTGATGCCTTGTGTCATCAGTCCCAAGAATATCACTATTATCGTAACAAGAGGGTAGACTAAAAAACTAACAAGGTATAATTTTTTGTTATTTTTAAAATTAATGGAAAACCCCGCCTCTTTCCAGCCGTCTCCGCCAAAGCTTCGAAGAAAGATGGTACAGATTAACGGATTTACCAGCCAAATCAGCATCCCTAAAGAGCCGCTTCCTATCTCTGTTCCGATATTTTCGTAATGAGCTTGGCCAGTTACTTTATCAACAACATAACCAATCCAACCACATAGAGTGCTGAGAGTAGCAAAGATAATGACATTGCGCTTAATTGTAGTTATGGACTGTTTCATAGCAGTCTGCTTTCGTCAAAAATTATTCATCTCTCTTGTTTTAAATCCTTCTGCATAAAGCTGATCCCCCTGATAGGCTAATATACTGGCTTTATAAAGTTGCTTGCTTTTAGGTTCTGTTAAGGAGAGTCAAGTTGATATTTTGGAATAAACGCTAATTTATTTCCAGAAAGGAGAGTTATTTGAAATTCATACTCAGCAAAAAAGACCTGCCTTCATCTAAGAAGGAGGTCTTTGAAAATTTAGTTGACTTAGTAAGCTTTATTCTGCCTGCTTGTCTTCTTCAGATGCGGCAGCACCCTTTTCCTTGATAACTAAGACACCATCTTCCAAATCGGCCGTCAAATGCTTTGCATCTAGATTATCCAAGTGGAAGTCAGTCACCTTGTCACGGATTTGCTGCTCAATGACACGGCGGAGCGGACGAACACCCATGACTTGGTCATAACCTGCATCACGCAGGAATTCCTTAGCTGCATCAGATACAGCCAGATCAATTTCTTTCTTGCTCAAGGTTTGATTTACTTCAATCAGCATGAGATTCACAATCTCCATCAAATCTTCTTTCTTGAGATGAGAGAACTCAATAACCGCATTGAAACGATTGAGGAATTCTGGACGGAAATAAGCTTTGAGTCGATTCATCAAATCAGGCTTTTCAGCATCCTCTTCCAAGCCTGCTTCGTAGCCAAAGCCAGCATTGGAAGTCGCAATGATGACCGTGTTCTTGAAGTTGACTGTATTCCCTTGACCATCTGTCAAACGACCGTCATCCAGAACTTGAAGGAGAAGGGTAATCACTTGTGGATCCGCCTTTTCAATCTCATCCAAGAGAATGATAGAGTAAGGATTGCGGCGCACGCGCTCAGTCAGGGTATTATTGTTGTCATCATAGCCGACATAGCCTGCAGTCGTACCAATCAGCTTGGAAACAGCAGTCCGGTCAGAGTATTCAGACATATCCAGACGGATAATGGCCTCTTTAGTACCGAACATATCTAGAGCTAGTTGCTTAGCAAGCTCAGTCTTACCAACACCAGTTGGTCCAACAAAGAGGAAGCTTCCGATTGGACGGTTGCCTTCATCAAATCCTGCACGGTTACGGCGGATAGCCCTAGCCACGGCTTCTACAGCCTTATCTTGGCCGATAACTTTAGCTTTGAGACGGTCATTCATGCCCTTGAGGCGCTCAATGTCGCTGGCACCCATCTGAGATACTGGTACACCCGTCATCCGTTCAACAGACTCTGCTACGTCGTTGACTGTAGCTGTCACCTTCATATCCTCAGTGTGATTTTGAATTTTCTTTTCTAGCTCTTCAATGCGAGTCTTAGCATTCAGAGCTGCTTCATAATCTTCTTTCTCAACAGCCGCTTCCTGTTTGTCTTTCTGTTCAGCAATCTCATTTTCAACCGCATGAACATCAGTCACTGGATGCTGGGCTGCCAAGTGCGCAGCAGTCACATCGACCAGGTCAATCGCCTTGTCTGGCAGGCTCCGTTGTGGAATATACTGAATAGAGTAGTCCACAGCAGCTTTCAGCACTTCATCCGGCAGGATGACATTGTGGTGCTTTTCGTACAGGTCCCGAATACCTCGAAGGATCTGATAGGTATCTTCGGCAGACGGTGCATTGACCTTGACTTCATTGAAACGGCGAGCCAGAGCAGCATTTTTAAGGATAGTATTGCGATACTCGTCCTGAGTAGTAGCCCCGATGACGGTCAACTCTCCACGAGAAAGCGCTGGTTTGAGAATATCCGCCATGCCCTTAGAGCCACTATCTCCACCGATAGATCCTGCTCCTAGGATTTGATGGATTTCATCAAAGAAGAGGATAATGTTGCCGGCTTCCTTGACTTCCTTGACTAAATTTTGAATATTTTCTTCAAAGCTACCACGATATTGGGTCCCAGCTTCCAGACCGGAAATATCAACAGAAATAATTTCCTTATTCTTGATAGCCGCTGGCACATCACCGTTGACGATAGCCTGAGCCAATCCTTCTACGACAGCTGTCTTACCAACTCCAGCGTCTCCGACCAATACAGGATTGTTCTTGGTTCGACGAGAAAGGATTTCTGCAGTTTCTTGGATTTCCTTATTGCGCCCAATGACTGGATCTAACTTTCCATCACGCGCTTCTTGGGTCAGATTGCGACCCAGCTTAGCCAGGATACCATCTTGCTTAGGTCCTTGAGCAGTAGCTTGTCCAGTCTGCTCACCTGTTCCTTGACCAGGGAGCTTACCAGTAGCCCGGTACTGAGCAAACTCTTCCGGTGTGACCTCTCTACCATTAATCAAGTAGCGCCGGTGTTCGCTGTTGTAGCCACCCATGCGCCCCATAAGTTGGTTGAAAAGGTCATCCATATTATTAAAATTGTTGTAGTTGTTGTTCATAGCATTACCTCGCTTTTTTCATATTTTGCTTTACATAATTTTTGTTTTTACTAAAGTTTGAGATAAGAAATCTCTTCCTTATCTACTATAAATTTTCATTTGAGAGATCTTCTCCTATCTATTATTTTACATAACTTATTTCATTTCCAAAAATCAAGACTGATTCAGTCTCTATTTTTATGATTGAATCAAATCTCTTTCAGAAGAAGATAAATTTACATAATTTTCAATCCTCCCAAAAATAATTACCTTTCGGCTGTATTCATATCTTCTGATTAAATTTACGTAAACTTTTTTGTTTACAGTTGTAATTTTATCATGACAGAATCTATTTGTCAATAGATTTTACATAATTTTTTAAAATAAATTTACAAATGTAATCAAAATTATCATTGAGGCCCTTTTTATCCCTATAAAGACGCTTTTTTATAATAAAAATCTGGACAGAATCCAGATTTTAAATCATATACTCTACACTATAGCTGGCATCCGACAGAATGCGGGACAGAAACTGTTTGGTCCGCTCTTCCTTCGGGCTAGAGAAGAATTCCTGAGGAGGATTTTCTTCGACGATATGGCCTCCGTCCATAAAGATGACATGGTTGGCCACATCACGGGCAAAGCTCATCTCGTGGGTCACAACGACCATGGTCACTCCCTCCTGAGCCAGCTGTTTCATGACGCTGAGAACTTCACCAACCAATTCCGGATCTAGAGCCGAAGTTGGTTCATCCAGCAGGATGACATCTGGCTTGACAGCAATGGCACGGGCAATCCCAATCCGCTGCTGCTGGCCGCCTGATAGCTGGGAAGGATAATAGTCCTTGTAGGCCAAGAGGCCCACGCGATTCAAGGACTCTTCCGCAATCTTAAGCGCTTCTTCCCTCGGTATCTTACGAGCTATCACTAAGCCTTCTAAGATATTTTCAAGGGCTGTTTTATTGGCAAAGAGATTATAATGCTGGAAGACAAAGGCCGTCTTTCTACGAATTTCCAAAATCTCCTTTTTGCTGAGCTTAGCCAAATCATAATCCTTACCAGACAAAGTCAACTGGCCGCCATCCGCTTTTTCTAAGTGATTCAGACAGCGCAGAAATGTTGTTTTCCCAGAGCCTGACGGTCCCAGAATAACTACAACGTCACCTTGATTGACCTTGAGACTGACATCTGCCAGCACCTGGTGCTCTCCAAATCGTTTGGAGATATGTTTTACTTCTAACATAATCTTTCCTTCCTAAGCAAGAGCGTAGCGCTTTTCCAAGCCCCTAAACATCCACTGAATCAAGCCACAAATAATGAGATAAATAACAAAAATCACCAGATAAGACTCTGAATACTGGTAAGAATGGGAGGCTTCTATCTTAGCCAGGGCTGTGATATCCTTGACCGTCATGACAAATACCAGCGAGGTTCCCTTGACTAGATTGATAACCAGATTGGCCAGATTGGGCAGGGCAGAGCGCAGAGCCTGAGGAAAAACAATTCTCCGATAGGCTTGAAAATTCGTTAAACCAATAGCCTGCGCCGCTTCTAACTGTCCTTTATCCACCGTCAAAATGGCAGAGCGCAGTATTTCCGACAAACTGCCTGTCGTCATCAGGCTATAGATGATGAAAGCATAGTAAAGTGGATTGAACTTAAAGACGTCTACCTGACTGCCCAGACTTTTAAAAATTTGATTCAGTAAACTAGGAAAAAGACTGTAGAAAAAGAGAATGAGCAAAATGGGCGGCGTCGCCCGAATAAAGGCCAGATAAACCACCGAAAAGGTCCGCACACCTCGAACTTTATAAATCTGCCCCAGAGCTAGAAGCAGAGCCGGAATAAAGCTGAGCAGAATAGCAACCACCATAATGATCAGGGTTACTGGTATGCCTTTCAAAGTAACCAGAAAGGTGTTTACAATATAATTCAAATCCATGCTTTACCTCTCCTTGACTGTCAGACTTTTTTCCAGAAGCTGGGAAGCCAATGAAACCACTAGGGCAATCCCCCAGTAAATCAAGGCCACCGCTGTATAGGTTTCTAGGGAATAATTGCCCAGATTACGACTGATAAGATTTTGCCCTGCTCCCATGACATCCACTGCCCCAATCGTATAAGCCAGCGCAGCATCCCGCATGAGGTTAAGTAGGGCAGTAGTCAGATTGGGCAGGGCGATGCGAAACGCCTGTGGCAGGACGATGCGCAGAAAAGTCTGCACTGGTGTCAAGCCAATACTGAGACCTGCCTCGGTCTGTCCCTTGGGAACAGCAAGATAGGCTGCCTTGAAGACTTCCGCAATCATTGCCGCAAAGAGCAAAATCATGGTGATGATAACAAAAACAGTCCGCGACCAATTATTGATATCCAGCCCCAGCCACCATTCTAAAAACTCTGGAATGCCATAAAAAACCAAGAAAAGCAAGACGATAGGCGGTGTACACCTAAGGATAAATATGTATCCTCTAGCCAGACTAGCAAAAGACTGCTCCTCGGCAATCTGAGCCCAAGCCAACAGACCACCCAGCAAGGAGCCAATCAAAGCTGTCACAAACATAATCCATAAAGTGGTCGGCAGAGCCTGCAGCAGACTAGGCAGCAGGTCAAAGACACGGGACAAGTCATACGAGACCATAATTTTATTCTCCTTCGACAGTGATTAGATAGAATAAGCTTCTCTTGGACGGAAACTTTCAGCTTGAAGCAGTCATGCTCTCGCCTAGCTATTCTCTTTGAAAATTCCTTCAAACAGCAGCAAGGTCAGCTTAGAAGGCACCAACTCTATATTCAGCCAGCTTCTCAGTCAGCCTTTTGATTTTCCATAATCAGCAGACAGCAGCAACTAATCCTTGTCCACATAAGAGAAGACATCTTCTCCGAAATACTTTTCAGATAGTTTAGCCAAGGTTCCGTCTTTTTCCAGTTCCTTAATTGCCTTCTCATATGCCTTGGCAAATTCTTCATTTTTTTCGTTTTTATGAAGCAGGGGATAGGTCGGAATCCCCTTGTAAGGGAACCAAGTCAGTTGATCCGCATACTGATGGTAAGAACCTTCTTTATCTGTCACAGCTTTTTCAAAAGACAGCTTGATGTCAAAGAAAGCATCGTAGCGCCCTTCCAGAACCCAAGCATAAGCATCAGCAACCTTGAAGGACTCTGCTGCAGTCAAATCAATAGGAGCACCGCTATGCTTTTTGTTATACTCTTCGATAACGGCCCATTGAGCATTCTGCGGAGAGATTGGCACCAACTTACCCTTTTCCTTGGCAAAATCATCAATTGTCTTGTATTTTTCAGCATCTTCCTTGCGGATAGTGAAACCGATAATGCTAGCGCCGATTGGGCTTTTTGGAATGATGAACTTCTTCGCCCGCTCTTCAGTGTACCATGCTCCCTTGGTTCCGATGTCGTATTTTCCAGATTCCAGACCGACTAAGAGATCCTCATCACTGGTACCAGTATATTCAAACTGATAGTCTGGCAGCTTTTCATCAATGGCCTTTAGAACAGCAACCTCATAGCCATCTGACTCACCTTTTTCATCCACAAAGTCATAAGGAACATAGTTCTGTGTATGTGCCACTTTCAAAGTCGTGACCTTACCGCCGCCTGATGCAGAGCTGCTTGTCTTGCTAGATGAAGCACCTGTCAAGGTCCGCCCCAAATAAGTCGCAGCTACAATAGCAATCACTGCTGCTCCACCAATAATCCATTTTTTCTTGCTCATTTTCTCGTTTCCTTCTTATGCTAAGCTTGCTGCTTGGCGAACCCACTGAATCCGCTCTGTCTTAATATCGCTTGGAATAGTACAGTCAGCCCCGATAATCAAAGCTTCCTTGCCAGCCTCTGCTATCAGCCGCTTGGTCTCATCTTGAATAGCCGCTTGGCTGCCCGTGTAAAGCAGGCCGTCCTTGCCATTTTCAAAGCCACCGAGGACAGTCCGGCCGCCAAACAATTTCCGGCCCTCCGCTAGGCTGATACCTTCTGGCCCCACTGCCCAATTGATGACCTGAGCTGGATAGTCAGTGAAAAGATGAACATCGTTTCGCGCGCCTTCGTAACCGCAAATGTGCAGGATATTCACTCCGCCAGCCGCATTGGCTGTTTCCAGCACCGCCAATTCACTAGGAGCAATAAAAGTCTTATAATCTTCTGCTGACACCCGTGCATCCTGAATGCTCTGAACGCTGAGGTAGATTCCATCCGCTCCAGCTCCCTTGATAATCCGCTCCGTCAAAGCCGCAATATCTTTAGCAATCACATCCAGCACCCGCTTCGTGAGCACCGCATTCTCCGCCAAGAAATCTGCAATGATATCATCTCCACCAGCAACCTTGCCAACCAACCATTTGAAGTAGGTCACTGGCGCAAAAATATTGTAAATAGCGACCAAGTCCTCTGTAAAGCCAGCCCTAATCTTCTGAACCAGTTCCACCTGCTCACTAATCCAAGGGTGGTCAGCACCTAGCGGCTCAATATCTGCTAACTCCTTGATAGATTGGACTTTTTTCAAGAGTTCATTAGGATAGGAAAAATAACCATCACTCATCAACTTGATAAAGTCTGGGTCGACTTCTGCCAGAAAAGCTTGATGACCAGCCAGATTTTTATCAATAATGGCCTGATTTCCAAAACCAGCCAGCCACTCATCCTCGCTGGTAAAATGATGCCAGAAACCAACTGGCACTCGGTCAACAGGCTCTCCTCTAAAAGCCTTCAGTACTAATTCTCTTTTTGAAGTCATCTTCTCTCCTTTTTCTATTGTTCCTATCTCGCCAATGAGTTGTTTCTTAGTTTTTTCATTGGGCTAATTCATCTTTTTAAGTAAAATTCTAATCAGACAAGAGCAGAGCAGCGATATCATTGGGCTGCATCAAGCCTGTTGACTGCTCTGGCAGTTTCTTGAGCACCTGCAAATCATCTTCTTTTTTGTCTGAAGACTGATGAGCATAAATCTGACTGATGCTCAGAAAGGTGCCTATTATCAAGAATATCAGAGCAAGAGCAGCAAGCCTTTTTTGATACCGATTCATCTATCTTCCTCCTTGAAAGAGTTGAAAATCACTCTCTAGGACTTTGGCAAGTCCGTCAGAACTGACTAGCTGCCTGACGAATCCAGTCCAGTCTTTCTATTTCGAAATCATCTGGTACTGTGCAGTCAGCACCTAGAATCACTCCCTGACTGCCAGTTTCAGCCAGCAGCCGCTTGATCTCAACCTCTAACTCTGCACGACTGCCCGTATTTAGAAGAGCCGCTCTGCCATTTTCAAAGCCGCCCAGAACAGTCTGACCGCCAAAGAGCTTGCTCCCTTCCGCTAGGCTGACCCCCTCATGATGGGTTGCCCAGTTAAAGACTTGAGCCGGATAGTCTTTGAACAGTTCCAAATCATTGCTGGCCCCTTCAAAGCCGCAGATGTGGAGAATATTCTGACCGCCAGCCGCATTTGCCGCTTCCAGAACCTTGACCGTACTAGGCTCAATATAACGACGATAACTGGTCGCATCTACCCGGCCGTCTTGAACTTGCTGGGTGCTGAGATAAATCCCCTCAATGTCCGCTTCCTCAATGATACGTCTAGTCAAAATAGCAATATCAGTGGCAATGACATCTAAAACATGTCCTGTCAGCTCAGGATCCTCTGCCAGAAAATCTGCAATTTCTCTATCTCCTCGCGACCCTTCCCGGCGGAACCAGCGCTTGAGATAGGAGACTGGCGCAAAGATATTGTAGAAGGAAGCGAGGTCCTCCGGATTGCTTGCTTTTACAGCCTTCACCATCTCAATCTGCTGCTCAATCCAAGGATGACCCTCACCGATAGACTGGATAGTAGCCAAGTCCCGAATGGACTCAATATGATCCGAATAAAGCGCGCTGGGATACTTAAAGAAGCCATCGCTCATAATCTTGACAAAGTCTGGCCGTGCAGCTCGAACATAAGCAGCATGCCCCTCAACACTTTTATTGAAAATCACTGGATTATCTAAGCCCAGCATCTTTTCCTCTTGGCTTACAAAGTGAAACCAAAAACCAACTGGTACGCGGTCAACTTCTTCACCCCGAAAAGCTCTCAGCACTAATTCTTTCTTGCTGACCATTACTTCCTCCTTCTTTGAATTTGTAATATATCTTACCATCCTCTCTTTCTCCTGGGAAATATATTTTCCCTATCAGCCTGATTAAAAATATTTATCAAAGCAAAATAAAAAAGCTAGACTAAGCTAGCTTTTTCAAGGTTTTTCAGCCTCCGCTGAATAACCTTATTTTTTGTACCCTTTTTAGATAAGTACCATATATATTTTCTATGGATGAGATAGGTAATTTTTATCAAAAGACTGCTACTCCAATCTTACTTACCCTTAGCTGCAAAATACTCCCGCACGAGCGGTGCAACCTTGGTGCCAAAGAGTTCGATAGACTGGAGAACCTGCTCATGCGGAAGCGATCCCAACGTCAGATGCAGCATGAAGCGGTCCAGTCCCAGCTCCTCTATCATCTTGATCAATTTCTGAGCGACATTTTCAGGGCTACCGACAAACATGGCCCCCTCTGGTCCTACCTGATCCAGGTATTGCTCATAGGTCATCTCCCGCCAGTGAGGGCGGTCCTTAGAGATAGCGTCCACTACCTGCTTGGTCGGATGGAAGTAAGTCCGGACCGCCTCCTCATTATCCTCCATGACCCAGCCCCAAGAGTGGGCAGCGATCTTCAACTTTTCATCTGAGTGGCCACTTTCCTGCCCAATCCGGCGATAGGCATCCAGCAGGGGCTTGAAGCGCTTAGGCTGTCCACCGATAATGGCATACGCAATTGGCAGTCCCTTCTGGGCGACCTTAATGGTGGACTCGACATTGCCCCCCGTCGCTACCCAAACTGGCAATGTTTCTTGCACCGCCCGTGGGTAGACTTCCCGATTTTCAATAGTCTGCGTCAGCTTGCCCTTCCAATTTAGCCGAGTCTCGGCACTAGCATAGAGGAGCAGGTCCAGCTTTTCATCAAAAAGCTCTTCATAATCCTTCAAGTCATAGCCAAAAAGCGGAAAGGACTCGATAAAAGAGCCACGGCCAGCCATGACCTCTGCTCTGCCATTTGACAAAGCATCAATCGTCGCATACTGCTGGTAGACTCGGATAGGATCCAAGCTCGACAGGACACTGACAGCACTGGTCAGGCGAATCTTCTCCGTCTTGATCGCACCAGCCGCCAGCACAATCTCCGGCGCAGAGACCGCAAAATCCTCCCTGTGATGCTCTCCAATGCCATACACATCCAGCCCCACCTTGTCTGCCAACTCAATCTCTGCTACCAGCTGCCGAATCCGCTCATCATGAGCATAGGTCTGCCCTGTCCCCTCCAGCGGCGTTGTCTCTCCAAAAGTAGAAATACCTAATTCCACCATGTTTTTGTCCTCCTGATATTTAAGATAAAAATATTTTATCACTAATTAGTGATAAATGCAAAAATGATGCTCAACCTATTTGTCCATCTGTATAAAATAGGATGACTGTCGTCAGCATGGCTTTGCCATGGTCGAAAGAGACTTCCAAAGAGCATGGTCACCAAAATACCATACCAAAAGCCCCAGAAAAATCTGAGGCTTAGTATTATTATCAAGATTCGTTAGAAAGCTTATTCTACAGTGACAGACTTAGCCAGATTACGCGGTTTGTCAACATCCAGACCACGGTGCAAGGTTGCAAAGTAAGCAATGAGCTGTGTCGGTACCACCATAGAGATTGGTGACAGGTAAGGGTGAACTTGGCTCAAGACAATATCGTCTCCATCCTTAGCCACATTTTCCTCAGCAATAGTCAAAACTTTGGCTCCACGAGCTACGACTTCTGAAATATTGCCCCGAGTATGGCTAGCCAAGACTTCATCAGAAAGCAGGGCCAAAACTGGTGTCTCGTCTTCAATCAGAGAGATTGTACCGTGTTTGAGCTCACCAGCAGCAAAACCTTCACACTGGATATAAGAAATTTCTTTGAGTTTTAAGCTAGCTTCCATCGCCACATAGTAGTCTTGACCACGGCCTATATAGAAAGCATTGCGAGTTGTTTCCAGAAGGCCACGGACCTTATTGTCAATCAACTCCTTTTCTGACAAAGTGGACTCAATAGACTGCGCAACTATGGACAGCTCGTGAACCAAGTCAAAGGCTGCCGCTTTTTCAGAAGCATTGGCATCACCAACAGCTTTAGCCAAGAAAGCCAAAGCAGCGATTTGAGCTGTATAGGCTTTAGTAGAAGCAACAGCAATCTCAGGACCTGCATGCAGCAGCATGGTATGATTGGCTTCCCGAGAAAGCGTAGAACCCGGAACATTGGTCACGGTCAAACTTGGAATACCCATCTGATTCGCCTTCACCAAAACCTGACGGCTATCAGCTGTCTCACCAGATTGGCTGATAAAGATAAAGAGAGGCTTCTTGCTGAGGAGCGGCATAGCATAACCCCACTCAGAAGCAATACCCAGCTCAACAGGTGTATCCGTCAGCTCTTCCAGCATACGCTTAGAAGCATAGCCAGCATGGTAAGAAGTTCCAGCTGCAAGGATATAGAGACGGTCAGCTTCCTGAACAGCTTTGACAATATCTGCATCTACTGATACTTGCCCCTTATCATTTGTATAAGCGCTGATTAGCTTACGCATCACAGTTGGCTGCTCATCGATTTCCTTGAGCATATAGTATGGATAAGTTCCCTTACCGATATCGGACAGATCTAGCTCAGCAGTATAGCTTTCACGCTCTAGAGTATGCCCGTCATAATCCTGCACTTCCACACTGTCTTTACGGACAATAACCAGCTCTTGGTCATGAATTTCCATAAACTGATTTGTCTCGCGAATCATGGCCATGGCATCTGAGCAGACCATATTGTAGCCATCACCCAGTCCAACTAGAAGAGGAGATTTATTTTTAGCAACATAGATAACATCTGCATCTTCTGAATCCACCAAAGCAAAGGCATAAGAACCACGGATAATATGGAGAGCTTTTTTAAAGGCTTCTAAAACAGACAAGCCTTCTTCTTCAGCGAATTTGCCAATCAAGTGCACTGCAATCTCTGTATCTGTCTGCCCCTTGAAGTCATGACCAGCTAGATAATTATTCTTAATATCAAGGTAGTTTTCAATCACACCGTTGTGAACCAAGACAAAACGGCCAGTCTGTGAAGTATGAGGATGGGCATTGTTTTCACTTGGTTTCCCATGAGTAGCCCAACGAGTATGTCCGATACCAGTAGTCCCAGCAACATCAATGCCAATTTTAGCATGCAGGTCAGCGATACGACCGACCGACTTGATCAGACTAGAAGTTTTTCCTGTTGTTACAAAAATTCCAGCCGAGTCATAACCTCGGTATTCCAGCTTTTCCAAGCCCTGCATCAAGATATCAGTTGCGTTGCGATTTCCGACAACTCCGACAATTCCACACATAACATTACTTCTGATTTCTAGCCTTAGAAACCAGCCCTTCTTATTAAAAATTGGTATAGTCTTCTTGGAGTCTAAAAACTCCAACAAAGCTAGTATACACACAGTTTTTTACTTTGTCAAGTATGAAATTGGTATAGTTGAAAATAAGATACGATTTTTTCTCTGCCATACAAAAGAAGTTGGGTTCCCCCAACTTCTTCTAGTTTGATTTCTCCGAATATTCTTTATATCCGTCAGTTGCAAGCTCTGCCTTCAACCCTTCATAGTCTTGAGTCCCCCAACTAGAAATTTTTTCTGCAGTTTCAAGGTCTAGATTGCCATCCTTCAATAAGTAAGCTTCATAACCATAGTACTTGTAACGTACATCAGTAGATCCACCAATTCCAGTGTGAGTTACTTTATAAACTGTAATCAGCGCAATTTTGCCAGTTGATGTTTTATCCTCACCAGGAATAACTTTTAAGTAGCTTCCCTGCGATTCCAAAACATAAGTATTAAATGAATCGTTTTTGTGTTCAGACTTGCTGTAATCTTCATTCTTCTTCAAAAGATCAGCAAAATTCTTCACATCTTTCAACTCTTTCAAACCTTCAACAGTCACTTCAACAGTCTTGCTATCAACCATTTTCCCTGAAGATTTCAGAGTATCGATATAATCTGAGCTAACGGCTAACGTTACTTTATCCCCATTTTTGAGGTTAGTAGGACGTTTACCATTTTCAAAATCGAAATAAGTTTCGTCGTCATCATTTTTGTCAATAGAGATCGTACCATAACCGTTAAATCCTGAGAAGGTTACTGGGGTCTCTTTAAGCAAATCAGCTGCTGATACCTTTTCATAATCTTTCAAGTCTTTAACTTCGAAGGTTTTCTTTTCAGCTTTAAATGGTGAATTTTTTGAACTTGTTGTTACAGTGAAAGTAATCTTATCCCCATTTTTTAGACCAGTTGTTTTATCAAATTCATAATGAACACTATTAATCATAGCTTCTGCTTGAACTATCTTAGATGTAAACTTGCTATCGCTTGAGACCTCTGCGTAAGTAATAGAGTCTTTTTTGGCTAAACCAGCCGCCTGTTCTTTACTAAAACCCGCTCTTTGGTAAGACAATTCTGCCACCTTTTCGGCAACATCCTGACTATTATAGGTCACAGTTCCAGATTCTTCATAACCTGAAAATTCAACTTTTACAATGTCAATCAAACTTTTTGGTTGAGATTGAATAACATTATAACCTATAAACGCTCCCACGATAACGGCCAAAGTTACCAAAGCCGCAATAACTTCCTTGCGTTTCGTTGCAAATAATCCTTTTGCTTTTTCAACCACTTGTTGGGCATCAAACTGTTGAGCTTGACTTGCAGCCGTCTCATTCTTTACTGGCTCAGTGTTTCCCTTTTCTACCACTTCTTTAGACTGATTATCTTGAACTTGCTTATAATCTGTTGATTTTACTTCCTCGACAGGTTTGTTTTCAACCTTCTCTACCGATTCTTCATTATTCACATTATTTACCGAATCACTCATAAAAAATCTCCTTTTTATTTTATTAGTATCATTATTAATATCATTCTAACAAATGAATGAATATTTGTAAATGCTTAATCAAACTTTATTGAGCCTGCATCTTTTTAAAATCCATTGATTCATGATAGACTAAACAAAAACTTTTATGGACTATTTTTAGAAAAATAATTTCATAATTAAAACTTTTATATAATTAAAAGCCAGTAAATCTACTGGCTTCAATATTTTCTACTATCTAAATTGCAAACACCTGTCCTACTGCATAGGTGACCGCCATGGTTAAAAGACCGATCACGAGGTTGCGAATCATAGCATTTTTGAGCGGTGCTTTGCCCAATCTAGCACTGGTATAGCCTGTTCCCAAGAGGGCCAAGGCCACAATCAGAACGGTTGCCCAGATACGGATAGTGGCTGGAAGCAGGATAATGGTAATCATAGGAAAAATCGCACCAACAGCAAAGGCTAAAAAGCTTGATACGGCAGCATGCCAAGGATTGGTAAACTCCTCAATCTCGATTCCATACTTTTCCTCCACCAAGGCCTCCAACGGATCCTGAAGAAAGGCCCGATTGGTCATGAGCTGGGCAGAAGTCTCACACTCGCCATTTTGAACATAGGCAGCATAGAGAGACTGCCTAGCGATATCTGGATTTTTTTCTAATAACTCCCGCTCTCTAGCAACAGCAGCTTCTTCTGTATCCTTTTGAGTAGAAACTGATACATACTCTCCGCCAGCCATAGAAAAGGCGCCCGCAAAGACTGCCGCCAAACCAGACAGAAAGATCATCCAAACATTGTCCGTCGCACTAGCTACCCCAATAACCACACCTGCTATGGAAATAATACCATCATTGGCTCCTAAAACCCCGGCCCGCAATATATTCAGCCGCCCACTAAAGTTCGTATCAATTTTATGTTCTTCCACTATTTTAATTTTCTCTTTCTTTTTATTTATAATGATTATAAATAAAACCCAAAACTAATACAAGAGAAAATCGAAAAATGAGAAAAGTTCTACTATTTAATAGAAGAAAGACAGCAGATTTCTACTATTCTGATACCTTTCAAGTTATATTTATATTTTAGGAGTATCTCTGAATCTCTTCTCGATACTCCGATATCGTCTTTCCTGTCCACTTTTTAAAGGCTCGTGAGAAGGAAGATACTTCCGAATAACCAAGCAAATAGGCTACATCTTCCGTTGTCATGTCAGGATTTTTGAAGTAACCAAAGGCTAGAATCTTCTGCACATTTTGCAATTCCTGGTTAAACTTAGTGCCTTCTGCTGTCAGGTTTCGTTGCAAGGTTCGGCTACTAATGCCAAGGGTCGCTGCAATATCCTCAATACCAAAGGCACCGCTTGGGATAGCCTGATAGAGTTTTTGCTGGACAATTCCTGTGAAACTTTCACTGGTCGTAGCTTCTGCCAAACGCTCCTTAAGTTGGGGCTCTAGGTAGTCTAGCATGACATTATTGGCAGTTAAAAATGGTTTCTCCAAATCTGACTTTTTAAAGACGACTTCATTGCCTTTCATTTCTTCCACGTGACAACCAAATACCGCAATACTCGCTTCTTCATAGACATATGGAGTCCCAACGTGTACTGGAGTGATGTTTTCTCCTGTCCCTGTCCGAACCAAATCGACCAATAACAACTGTTCGTTGAGGAGAGCGAAACGAGGCAAGTCAAACCCTGGATAATCATAGCGATAGCTCACACGGACAAGGTCCTCAAAGGTTTCAATACTAACGACAATGGGACCTGTGATTTTCTTGTATTTGGCAAAATGCTCCATCGCTGCGAGACCATTTTTCGACGAAAGTGCCGCAAAGAAAGGGGGCATGAACATCTGAATATCCTTGATACGGCTCATAGCGATAATCTGCTCATCATTGGCTACCTTATCAAAAGCCATCAAAAGATGGTAGTAATCCAGAGTTGAGAGATTCATCTCTTCTTTCCAGGTGGTATCTGGAAGATTGGCCAGTTCCAGAATCATATTCAGATCTAGGCCAATCAATTTCAAATTGTCAATATACTGCTGACTGAGACTCAGACGCATAGGATTCCTCCTTTTTCTCTTAAGAAGCCCGCTTCATGAGGGCATCAAACCAACGATCTGGCAAGATAGCATGCAAGAATACCAAAGGTTTAGCTCCCATACCTACTAAGTAGCGGGTTTTAGGGCGATGGCTATTGACTGCTTTTGAAATAACGTTTGAAATAACTTTAGGATTTGACATCATATTGCCAGAGTATTGCTTACGCATCCCTTCTGCTGCCTTGGTAGCTGCTACTTCATAAGCACCACCTTTAGCTGATTCGGCCAGTTTGTCAGCAGCGATGAAGCCCCAGTCCGTTTTAATACCGCCTGGTTCGATAATAGAGACATCAATGCCATAATCAGACACTTCCATACGAAGACCATCTGAAAAAGCTTCAAGAGCATATTTGGTCGCATGATACCAAGCACCAAAGTAGGATGTCAAACGACCACCCATTGAGCCCACATTAATAATGCAACCTGAATTTTGCTTACGCATATAAGGAAGAACGAGCTGTGTCAAGCGAGCTAGACCAAAGATATTCACTTCAAACTGCATCTTGGCTTCTTCAATCGTTACATCTTCAACGGCACCATATGAACCGTAACCAGCATTATTGACTAAGACATCGATACGATTTTCTTTTTTGATGATGAGATTAAGAGCTTCTTTAATGCTGGCATCATCTGTAATATCCAAACGAACTGGTGTCACACCAAAGGCTTCAAGTGGTTTCATGGCATCCACACGGCGGGCAGCGCCATAGACAATATGACCTTCTTTAGCAAGTTGTTCAGCAGTTTGGTAACCGATACCTGATGAAGCGCCTGTGACTAAGATAACTTTTTTGTTTGACATGTTGATTTCCTCTTTTGTTTCATTTGATTGATGAGACTATTATACGATACAGGAAGCGACAAGAAAATGACAGATTCTGACAACGGAATGACAATTTACGACAAAAGCAAGCGTATTTCTTCTACTATATCATTTTTAACCGGTCAAATACCTGAATTGCAATACTTTGTAAAATTTTTTAAAAAAATCATTGACATGGAACGCGTTCCACAGGATATACTTTAGAAAAACACCAAACGGAGGTTCATAATATGACAATCAAACGTATTTTTTGCGATATGGACGGAACGCTATTGAATAGCCAAGGCAGACTGACTGACAGTAATGCTAAACTTATTGCTCAGGCCAATCTTCCTTTCACTCTGGTTTCCGCACGAGCACCTATGGAGATGAAAGAGGCCATTAATAAATTAGAACTGACTGGCCCCCAGATTGGTTTCAATGGTGGATTGATTTATACCTACAAGCAAAATCAAATCAAAATCCTGCATCAGCAAGCTTTAGAAAGAAATGATTCCACTTATTTAGTCAACTTTATCAACCAGCATTTTCCTCACGTAAGTCAATCTTACTACGACTTAGAAAACTGGTATACCTATAAAATGGACAATGGAATCGACTATGAGCAACAATTGACCAGACTAGAGGCAACTATTATCGGGGAGGAGCAATACCTAAAAGTTCAAACAAGCATTTTTAAAATTATGCTCATCACTTTTGATGGAAACGAAATGAGAGCATTAAAAGCTAAACTCGAAGAATTAAATCTTCCAAATGTTTCTATACAGCAAGCTGGTGACTTCTACCTAGAAATTACACACAAAAAAGCTAAAAAATCAGTTGGAATTGACTATATAATCAAAGAAGAAAAGCTACATAAAAAAGAACTAGTCGCCTTCGGCGATGGTCACAACGATCTCCCTATGTTTGAACGGGTTGGACTGAGTATTGCAATGGAAAATGCTAGTCAAGCAATCAAAGACAGAGTCAGACTCATTACCAAAACTAACGATGAAGACGGTGTTGGCTATGGTATCCATCACTTTCTCCTGTAAATCCAAACTTGCCAACAACTCCTATCATTTGGTATAGTGTATAAAGAAAGGGGGTACTATGGTTTCCATACGTGACATCGCCAAACAATCTGGTTATTCTATCTCAACTGTTTCTCGCTACATCAACAAATCAGGTTATGTCTCACAAGAAGCTGCAAAAACAATTTCAGCTATTATAAAAGAACTAGATTACAGCCCTAGTCAGATTGCTAGAGACTTAAGTGCCGGCCATACTCGAAAAATCGGTGTTGTAGTGCCTCATGTTCGGCATACCTACTTTACTGAATTGATAAAGGGGTTGCTAGACGCAGCCCTAGAGAGTCATTACCAGCTCCTATTTTTACCATCAGACTACAGCATAGAAGCTGAGAAAGCCTATCTGGAACAGCTACGGAGCAATGCTTTTGATGCACTAATCTTTACTTCTCGGGCTATTGATATACAGACCATCGCTAGCTACCGAAAATATGGCTCTATTGTCTGTCTGGAAGAAACCGACTTACCTGAGTTAATTTCTATCTCAGTGGACCGAAAGCCCGGATATCAAGCTCTCTTTAAATGGATTCAGAAGAATAACCCCCAGAAAGTAGCTTTGTTATTCTCTCGAAACAGTCCAATCAGCCCCACTTTTCGTGAAACCCTATCAGTCTTTGAGGAAATTTTCAAGGGAGTGGAGTATGTAACTTTTGGGGGATTAATGAGATATGAGGATGCAGGATGGATTTTTGAAAAGCTGTGCATGCAAAAAGGTTTAGACTGCATTGTTTCTAATAGCGATGACTTAGCAGTCGGACTACTAGAATTCTATAAAAAAGCTGGTATAGAACCGCCACTCATTGTCAGTCAAACCAGTCAGTTGTCTGGGAAACTGCTCAATATCCCCAGCATTGACAACTATTCTTACCAACTTGGCACACTTGCTTTTAAGGCGGCTATTGCAAAAAATCCCCAGTCAATCTGCTTGCCATCAAAATTTCTAATCAAAAGATAATAAAAGTGGTTTAGGCCACTTTTTTAGTTTTGCTAGTTTACTTGTATCTCTTGATACCCGTTTTCTGTTATAATGAATTGTTAGAAATTAGCACGAAAGGATTTACAATGACAAATCTTATCAAACACAAACGGGTGGAATTTAGCGAGCTTTTTTATGACTTGGTTTTTGTCTATGCGATTTCCAAAACAACTGCCCTCATTCATCACCTTCACCACGGAGTCTTATCATTAGATGCTATCTTTGGTTTTCTCATGACACTTCTGGTTCTGGTCAATTGTTGGATGATTCAGACTGTCTACACGAATCGTTACGGAAAGAATTCTCTTTTCAATATGGTCGTCATGTTCGTCAATATGGCCATGCTGCTCTTGATATCAAACATGATTACTAATGACTGGCAGTCCTATTTTCATACCTTCTGCTGGACGATTGGGACACTGACCTTGACCTTATTTTTCCAATATCTGGTTGAATATCTTCGAAAATCTACAAGCTCTGCCAATCGTAAAAGCATCAAAGGTTTTCTTTGGATGACCGGTCTTCGAACTATTTTGGTCTACCTAGCTGCTCTCTTGCCAATTCATCTTGGGATTCATGTCTACATGACTGGGATTCTCCTGACCTTTATCATGCCCGTCCTATTGACTCGAAAAGTTTCCCATTTTCAAATCAATCTGCCCCATCTCATCGAACGCATTTCGCTTTTAGTTATCATCACTTTTGGTGAGATGATTATGGGCTTAGCTGATTTCTTTACCCTTGAACATTTCTCCATCCATTCTATCCTTTACTTCATCATTATGGTGAACCTCTTTATGAACTACTTTGGTCAGTTTGACCATGCCATTGATGAGAAAGGGGAGAATAAAGGAATCTTCCTAATTTATAGCCACTATCCGATTTTTATCGGCTTAATTATGGTCACTGTTTCCATGAGCTTTCTGGTTAATCCAGAAGCAAATCGTTTCTTTGCGACTAGCTTCTTCTATGCTGGTATCGGGCTCTTCCAAGCTGCGGTCTTGTCAAATGGTCGCTTCAACAAGAGTTACCTCCGCTATAACAAGTCCTTTTATGGGTTCCAAGCAGGAATCTTCCTTCTCGGATTGGCCTTTTCATTCCTTTTTTCAGCCAGCCCAACCATCGTCATTGCTATCGCAACTCTGATGACCTTAGCAATGGAAATTCATTTTACTCATTTTTATATGACACAGACCAAGAAATTCTCAAGTTTTGATTGGGAATTGTTCTAACAAAAGACCTTGAGAAAATTTTCTCAAGGTCTTCTTTGTATTTGATAACAATAGCATTTTGTTGTCTAATGCAGACTTGATTGAAATCTCCTGCAAATGCAATAAACAAACTGATTATTTCACCACGATATTAACTAGTTTATTCGGTACACTAATCACTTTCACGACTTCTTTGTCGGCGATTTCAGACTTGATTTTCTCATCTGCCAGAGCGATTTCCTGTAATTCTTCACGGCTCAGATCTTTAGCTACAACAAGCTTAGCACGAACTTTACCCTTGATTTGAACTACGATTTCGACCTCTGCCTCGACCAGCTTGCTTTCGTCATAAGTTGGCCAAGCTACATAGGAAATGCTCTCGCCAGTTTGAGCGACTGCCTGCCAGAGTTCTTCAGCCAAGTGCGGTGCAAAAGGCGCCAGCAATTGAATGAAACCTTTGGCGTATTCAACATAGAGCTTTTCTTCCTTGTTGGCTGCATTGACAAAGATCATGAGCTGGGCAATGGCTGTGTTAAACTTGAGCTCCTCAAGTTGCTCTGTGACAGACTTGACTGTTTCATGGTAGACCTTGTCCAATGCTCCGCTATTTTCAGTGACCAGCTCCTTAGAGTTAAGAAGTCGATAAACCCGATCCAGGAACTTGCGGCTGCCTTCCAGACCTTCCTCGCTCCAAGCGATAGATGCATCCAGCGGACCCATGAACATTTCATAGACACGCAGTGTATCGGCACCATATTGCTCTACTACATCGTCTGGATTGACCACATTCTTCAGAGACTTAGACATCTTAGCAGGTGCTTGCTCTAATTCTTCTCCCGTTTCGATGTTGAAGAATGAACCATCACGTTTTTCTACCTTGTCAGTCGCCACAAGTGCTCCACGGTGATCACGGTAGCTAGTCCCAAGAATCATCCCTTGGTTAAAGAGTTTCTGGAAAGGCTCTTTGGTAGGTACTACTCCAAGATCATAGAGGAACTTGTGCCAGAAGCGAGCGTAGAGAAGATGGAGCACGGCATGCTCTGCACCACCGATGTAAATATCAACTGGCAGCCAAGCCTTGAGCAGCTCTTCGTCTGCTAATTTCTCATTATTGTGTGGGTCAATGTAACGCAGGTAATACCAGCTAGAACCAGCCCATTGAGGCATGGTGTTGGTTTCGCGACGTCCTTTGACACCGTCTTCGCGAATCACTTCCAGCCAGTCAGTCAGATTGGCCAGAGGGCTTTCACCAGTACCAGAAGGGCGGATATCCTTGGTTACCGGCAGGACAAGTGGCAATTCATTTTCAGGAACAGAAGTTGAAGTACCATCTTCCCAATGAATGATTGGAATCGGCTCACCCCAGTAGCGCTGACGGCTAAAGAGCCAGTCGCGCAGGCGATAGGTGACTTTTTCGTTTCCGACACCTTCCGCTTCCAGCCAAGCAACCATTTTTTCAATAGCGGCAGCCTTGTCCAAGCCATCTAGGAAGCCAGAGTTAATATGCGGACCGTCTTCTGTATAAGCAGCTTCAGCAACATTGCCCCCCTCTAGAACCGGAATAATCTCTAAGTCAAACTGCTTAGCAAACTCCCAGTCGCGCTCATCGTGGGCAGGAACGGCCATGATAGCCCCTGTTCCATAGCTTGCAAGCACATAGTCGGCAATCCAGATTGGGATTTCCTTGCCATTGACAGGATTGATAGCATAAGCTCCTGTCCAGACACCGGTCTTCTCCTTAGCTAGATCAGTCCGAGCCAGGTCAGATTTGAGGCTGGCTGCATGTTTGTAGTCTGCTACTGCTTGGGCTTGTTCGGCACTTGTAATGGCATCAACGAGAGCATGCTCTGGAGCCAAAACAGCATAGGTTGCACCAAAAAGGGTGTCCGGACGAGTCGTAAAGACAGTAAAGTCCTTATCTGTATCCTTAATTTTGAAGGTTACATTAGCACCGGTCGATTTACCGATCCAGTTACGCTGCATGTCCTTGATAGACTCAGGCCAGTCCAGTTCCTCCAAGTCATTGAGCAAACGCTCTGCGTAGGCCGTGATTTTCAGCATCCACTGACGCATGGGCTTGCGGACAACTGGATAACCACCGCGCTCAGATGTGCCGTCTGGTAGAACTTCCTCATTGGCGATAGCCGTTCCCAGCTCTTCAACCCAGTTTACTGGCACTTCAGCTTCATAAGCCAACCCTTTTTCGTACAGTTTGGTGAAAATCCACTGGGTCCACTTGTAGTAATTAGGGTCAGTTGTATTGATTTCTCGGTCCCAGTCATACGAAAATCCTAGAGCATTTATTTGACGCTTAAAATTGGCAATATTTTCCGCTGTAAAGTCAGCTGGGTCATTCCCTGTATCCATGGCATATTGCTCAGCCGGCAGACCAAAGGCATCCCAGCCCATAGGATGCAGGACATTATAGCCCTGAGCCCGCTTGTAGCGGCTGAGGATATCTGTCGCCGTGTAGCCCTCTGGATGCCCTACATGGAGCCCCGCTCCTGACGGATAAGGAAACATGTCCAGCGCATAAAAGTTAGGCTTGTCCTTGTCCGTACCAGTCTTAAATGTATGGTGCTCTGCCCAATATTTCTGCCACTTGGGTTCGATTTCTTTGTGATTATAATAAGCCATTCTTTTCTCCATTTTTTGTACTGTTTCTATTATACCATTTTCAAGGGATTTTGAAAGACGGAATCCAGTTTTCATTAATAAAAACTATAACTCATCTCTAAGGAGTTAATCTCTAATTGACCTCTAAAATTAAAAGTTGTATAATTCTGACCGGAGGAATAATCATGAATTTACAAACTATTTTCACTTATGTTTTCTTTGTTATTTTTATTAGCACAGAAATGTGGATTAAAAATAAAACTAAGTCAAACAATGTAAACGATTCTGCAGATAAAGGGAGCCGCTACATCATTATCGGCAGTGTTATCTGCTGCTTATTTTTGATAAACGGACAATTTCTCGACTTTGTCCCCCACTTACCCAGCCTCACTATCTATCTTGGAATCCTCATCTCTCTAGCAGGGTTCGCATTGCGGGTCTATGCAGTCAATTATCTCGGAAAAAACTTCACACTGGCCGTTCAAACAACCGATAGTCAACAATTAGTAGACCATGGCCCTTATGCTATTGTAAGAAATCCTGCCTATACTGGCAGTATCTTGTCTATCCTTGGTCTATCTATCACATCACTAAATCCTCTGACAATCATTATCAGTCTTATTTTACTGGTGGTAGGATATAGCATTCGACTTAGAGTAGAAGAAAAAGCTTTAGGCAATCACTTTGGGAAAAATTACGAAACTTATTGCCAAAAGGTTAGATACCGAGTTTTTCCTTGCCTCTGGTAATCTCACCAAAAAACAAGCCACGCTGTCAACCCTGCGGTTGGAAGGTGGCTTGTTTTGTATTTTGCTTTTATTTATCCATATCCCTGACATATTGGTCGACTGCCAGGATGGCACCTGCAATGTCAGAAGCTGAAATCTCAAATGGCATCTGATGGATAGTTTCACCCTCAATCGTCGCTTGCTGACCAACTTTGAGCAAATCTTCATAGCTAGCATTTTCTAAATTCATTTCTTTCAGAGTTGTCGGCATTCCAATCTTTTGATAGAAGCGAATATATTTTTCCAATTCTTCTTTAGATCGATTTTCTAAGAAGAGCTGGGTCAAGGTTCCATAGGCAACTTTTTCACCGTGGGTCAGGTGGTGAATATCACCTGTGAGAGCTGTGAAGCCGTTGTGGATAGCATGGGCTGCTGCTAAACCGCCGCTCTCAAAGCCGACGCCACTGAGAAGGGTATTGGCTTCAATGATATTTTCCAGAGCTGGGGTCACGACTTTCGCTTCACAGGCTGCGATAGCCTGCAGGCCATCTGCAAACAATGTTTCTTCACACTTCTTCGCAATTGCTACACCAGCTAAGCTCTGTCTTTGTCCCAGCATGGTAGTGCCATTTTTTTGCTGAACAGCACGCGCCTCTACCCAAGTCGCCAAGCCATCTGCAATCCCAGAAGCTAGAAGTCGTTTTGGCGCTCCAGCAATCACTTTCGTATCCACCAAGACTAGTTCGGGGTTTTTACTATAGAAAATGTACTTTTCAAAGGCGCCATCTTCTGTATAGATAACAGAAAGTGCTGAAGTTGGGGCATCTGTAGAGGCAATGGTTGGCGCAATGACCACAGGACGTCCTAGTATATCTGCAATCGCCTTCGCACTGTCAATGGTTTTTCCACCACCTAGGCCAATAACCAAGTCTGCTCCGTCTTTTTCAGCCAGAGCAACGACCCGATCAATTTCAGCATCAGAAGCTTCTCCGTTAAAAGCGACATGCAGCACATGAAAGCCATAACGGGTAAGGTAGTCATTGAACTTTTCCCCAACAATCTGGTAAACCACATCATCACAAAGCAAGACTGGATGGCTGCCTAACTGAAGAATCTGTTTTGCATTTTCAAACAGGGCATTTTCTCCCTGAATATAACGAGACGGGCTTGCAAAAATTCTCATAGAACACCTCTTTCATTTATTCATAAATAGAGCATTAAATATGCCTTTTAAATGCATTCCTGACTGTGAATTGCTGACCAGTCAGCAGCAAAGTCATCTACTGCCTTAGCGATAGACGGCATGGCAAAGGCTGCTGCAAAGATATCTGGTCCTGCTGTAATGGCTTGGGCCCCATCAGCAAAAGCACGATTGATTTGGCCAACATTCTTAAAGGAAGCTGCCAATATTTTGCTGGCGGAATGATCCCGCTCAATCGCCTGAGCCAGCTGGCTGATGACAGCATCTGAATCAATATTGAGATTTTCCATGCGGTTATAGTAAGGAGCAAGATAGTCAGCCCCCGCTTCAATGGCTAATAGCCCTTGAAAGGTTGTATAAATGGCTGTCGCTGTAATCTTGTAGCCCTCTGCTTTGAGAGTTTTGATAGCTGCCAGCCCAGCCGGTGTGACCGGAACTTTAATGTAGACAGCATCGCCGCATTTTTTTCGAATTTCAGTAGCATCTTTCAAGATTCCCTCATAATCCTTGGCAACAACCTGCACATGGATAGATGGACCCTCTCCTATGATTTCCCGAACAGCGCGAATCCGTTCAAAGAAATCTATTTTTCCTTCTTTTTTTGCGATGGTCGGATTGGAAGTCACTCCCGCCAAGGGGAGAACTTCCGACCATTTTTTTATCTCCTCTAAATTTAAAGTATCAAGCATGAATTCCATAAATTGGACCTCTTTTACAATGTGTGCTCCGTACGTCCGATAATATCATCTTGTGTCGCCTTGGAAAGCACATTGAAGAAAGCAGAGTAGCCTGCAACGCGAACAATCAAATCGCGGTGTTTTTCAGGATGCTTCTGAGCATCAATCAAGGTTTCCCGAGAAACGACATTGTATTGGATATGATAGCCATGCAGACGGTTAAAGAATGTACGAAGCAAGGCAATAAGTTTCACTTTATCTTCTTCCTTAGACAGGGTCTGAGGATTGACTTTTTGATTGAGCAGAACGCCTCCTACGATTTCGTCTGTCGGTAATTTGGAAACAGATTTCAATACAGAGGTCGGGCCGTTCTTGTCCATATTGTGGGAAGGAGAGCAGCCTTCAGCGAGCGGTGTTCCGGCATTGCGGCCATCTGGTGTCGCCAAGGTACCGCGACCTTGACCTACATTGGCTGAAATAGAAGATGTTCCAGAGTAGCGGATACCGCCAATTGGACCGCGACCATAACGGGTATTTGGATATTTAGCGATTTCATCCACATAAATATCATAAGCATCTGTCACTAGCTTATCTGCGTAATCATCATCATTACCATATTTCGGTGCATCATGAATCAACATCTCTTGAATTTCTTTACCACGCTCACCTGCATAGTCCGTTTCAAGTGCATGCCAGAGTTCAGCTGGAGTCAGCCTGCCTTCCTCAAAGACCAGCTTCTTGATAGCCGCCAGTGAGTCTGATAGATTGGCAATACCGACTTGAAGACCGGAAATATAGTCATAGACAGCTCCGCCCTCTTTCAAATGCTTGCCGCGTCCGATACAGTCATCTGTCAAAGCTGAGCAGAGGATATCCGGCACTTCTCTTTCAAGAGATAGGTCGATAGAATTTTCCACGATGACACTCATGCGGGTCAAATGGCGCAAGGTCTTGTCCCAAGCCGTTTGCAGCTCAGCAAAGCTCTTCATATCTTTAAAATGACCGAAGCTTGGCGCAAAGCGCTTGCCAGATGCCGGATCAATCCCATCGTTCATAGTGATAAGAAGCACCTTAGGGAAGTTCATGTAGCTCATACCTGTACAACGGTAGCCCCATTTACCAGGCACAGCAGTTTCCACACAGCCGATAGCACTGTAATCGTATGCATCTTCTTCCAAAACGCCTTTGGCGATAAAGGACGGAATGATGATTTCATCATTATTGAAAGCCGGCATACCGAAACCAAGCTTCATGACTTCGATACACTCATTCATAAAGCGAGCATCTAAGCCTGCATGATAGCGAACAGTCAGATTCGGCTGAGGAAGATGAGTTTGAGCTACAGATTTCAACACAAGGTAGGAAAGCGGGTTGACTGCATCTCTCTTATCTCTCGTTTGGCCACCGATTGTCACATTTTGATAAAGGGGACTGCCCGCAGATGAGAATGTGTGGGCCTGGCTGCGCACTTTATTAATGGTAATCGTCTTAATCCAGAGATTGGTTAAGCGTTCTACAATGCTAGCCTCTGTCTCACGTCCAGCTTCCAAATCCGCCTTGACATAAGGATACATGTACTGGTCAAAGCGTCCATAAGAGAGTGAATGTCCGTTGGACTCAATCTGAAGGATACACTGGATAAACCAAACAGACTGAACAGCTTCAGCAAAGGTTGATGCTGGCTCGTACGGCACTTTAGAACAGATTCTAGCGATTTCTAAGAGCTCTTGACGGCGCTTAGGCTCTGCTTTTTCAGCAAGCTGATTGGCCAAGGCCACAAAACGCTCCGCATAAGCTTTCACAGCATCTACTACGATGAAAATGGAATCATAGAAGTGGTATTTATCAATACTAGCCGGATCGGTCAAATCCAAGGCTTCCTTAGCTGCGCGAGCTTTTTCTTCAAAACCTTTCAGTCCATAGGCCAAGAGTTTTTGATAGTTGACCGCCAAGTGAGCATCCCCAGAGTTCATCTTTCCTTCCATGCCAAAGAAGCCAGTTTCCATATAAACCTGAACTTCCTCTGGAAGTAAAGCTCCAGCTCTCGCACGGAGGTTATTGTTTTCCCAGAAAGGAGCGATGCTGCGGAGCTGCTCTTTGGTTTCCTCTGTAATGTAGAAGACGTCTCCGTCCCGCTTCTCAAAAAGATCTAGTTCATTGAGTACAAACTCTAAAGTATACTCTGGGAAAATAGGCGCGTCTTTATTAGATGAAGCCTGATTACCGACAATCATCGTTTCATCTTCGATATAAAGCGTCATATTTTCCAAAATCTCTTTGAGCATGTAAGCACGTTTCAACACATTTGGCTTTTCCTTATGCTTATCATAAGCCTTGGTAGCTAGGACAGCACGCTCTGCGTCAATATAGGGCTTTTTATTTAACACATCTTCCCGATATTTATTCATCCGCTCTGTTAAGCTGCCAAAATAGTCTGTTTTTATTGTTGTTTTTTCTACTTCTTTTACTTGAATCATTTGGCCACGACCTTTCTTATGAAATTTAATTTATTTCTTTCGTAACTATTGTAACATGCAAAATCCTAGAATTCAATCATTTATAGGCGATTACAGAATTAAAGATTTTTTGCACATTTGTGCCATCTGAGCCAAGAAACTTTTGTGTTTTTATCCATCAAAATCAGATTACTCTTCATTTTTCAACTCGTTATTGTAGGCAATCTTATCCTGAAACTTCACAAATGGGAAATAGACAAAGGCGGACATGGCTAAGATGACAATTTGAATGACTGCTCCTTGCCAGCCAGCGACCATAAAGCCAGAAATGATAGCCGGTGTACTCCAAGGCAAAGTCACACCTGCAAATGGCTGCATAAAGCCGACCGCAATCGCCATGTAGACAATCAAAGCGGCTAGAACCGGTACCAAAACAAAGGGCAGGAACATGACCGGATTCATCACAATCGGAAAGCCAAAGACAACTGGCTCGTTGACATTAAAGATTGCCGGGAAAGCAGCAACTTTCCCCAGGGCCTTATACTGCTTGGACTTGGCAGCAAAGAGCATGGCTACGACCACTCCAAAAGTGATACCGGATCCCGATAAGATAAGAAAACTATCCAAAAATTGCTGGGTCACAATATGAGCGTCTTGACTGACTGACAGCTTATCTGCAGCAAGTAAAGCCTTATTTGCATCCAGGTTGGACAATAGTAAGGCTGTTACGACGCCATTGACAACGGATTGCCCATGAACACCAAACCACCACAGGAAAGAAATGAAGAAAGCAATACCGATAGCTCCATACAGAGAGCCCGTCAGACCTTGCAGAGGCACCTGAATAACATCGTAAATCATCTCAATAAAGGTACCGCCACCAGTCGCTATCTTGGCAATAATGTAAACAAGCATTGACAGCAAGAAAATAACGAAAGCTGGAATCATGGCTTCAAACTGCTTGGCAATCGCTTGAGGAACCTGCTCTGGCATTTTGATGACAATATGCTTTTGAATGAAAATCGTATAGATACTGCCAACTGCCAGACCAATGAGAATGGCCCCAATGATTCCTTGTCCGCCAAACCAGACCTTGGCAATCGCATCTGCAATCGCCTCACCCTTTTCTGGTATGTAGGAGGATTTTAAGAGGATAAAGAAAGAAGAAAGAGACAGCACCCCTGCTGGCAGAGGCTCTACGCCGCTGTTCTTGGCATAAGAATAGCCGATTGAAAAACAGGAAATCAGCCCCATAATGGCAAAGGTCCCTGAATAAACCTGCATAAACGGTTCTGTCCAGTCTGCCCCAAACACACCAGCAATGGCTTGATTTAGACCTTCAAACGGTAATTGCCCTACAATCAAGAATAGACTTCCCACAACTGTAAGAGGCAAAATTGCCAACATACCGTCTTTTAAGGCGATAATCCCGCGCATATTGACAAACTTCATAATCGGCGCAATGATTTTTTGAGTATCCACTTTAGACATAACGAAGCTCCTTGATTTTAATGTTTATCCAACAAACTCAAAGCGAGGTTTAACACTTTTTCGCCATCTAGCATACCGTAATCAGCCATCGGAATAACTGCAATCGGAGTATGGCAACTGTCGCAAATAGCTGTAGATTTGTCTAGTGTATAGGCTACCTGCGGGCCCAATAAAGCGACATCCAGATCCGCTGCATAATCAGCCAACTTAGCCTGAGAGTAGGCTTCAATCTCAGCTTCCAGCCCTTTTTCAGCTGCAGCTATTTTCATATTGTTGACCAACATTCCTGTTGAAAAACCTGCCGCGCAAAACAAACCAATCTTAACCATCTTTTCATCCTCCTGATGATTTATTTTTCCCCTTGTAATTCTCTTCTCAAGTCGATGATTTCTTTGATGAGGTTAATCTCTGTAATGCTAGTCATCAAATGATCTTGAGAATGAACAAACAGCGCTGTAATCTCTGTTTTCGTTCCTCCAGCTTCCTGAGCTAGGAACTTGGTCTGCAAGTTATGGGCCTCTAAAAGCGCCTTATCTGCCAGCTCAATCTGCTCATCGCATTCTGAAAACTTACCATCTTTAGCTAGTGATAAAGCTTGATAAATATGCTGCTTGGCATCACCGGCGTCTAGGATAAGGCCCATGATAATTTGATCTGCTACAATCATTTCCATATGTTACAACCGCTCCTATCTTTATAATTAACAAAAACCTGTTCTTTTGTTTGAAAGTGATTTGTTTTTGTTTGTAACTAGAATGTATCACCTTTATCTCAGTCCGTCAATACATTATAGAACAAATTAGCTTATTTAAATTTTTTCGCACATTTGTGCAGAATAAAAACTCCCCCATAAAGGACAGTTCTGTACAGCTGTATTCATCTGCGATTCAAAGGCACTCTATTAGATAAGAACGATAAGCAGATTCGGCACAAAAAAGAAGCAGCAGCTATTTGCTTCTACTTCCTCATATATGTTATTTTAAGAAACCGAAACTTATCTTTTTATACAGCCTTCTCAATTTCCTTTGCTATTTTACTTTTCCGCAATTTCCTCTGGAGGTTGTATTTCAATAAAACAGCAGGATTCAGACTGTAGGATAATTGCCATTTAAAATAATTAATCCACTCGATGACAGCAAAAAACCAAATTGCTACAGAGATTATGAAGGTGGAAAAATCACTGGAATTAAAAATGATTATCAGGGTTCCCACACCCAGTAAAATAAGGTCTAAGATCTTTAGTATTCTGTAAATCTCGCCTGTATATCTTTCAGCAAATCTTGGATTGGAAATCCTTTTTATCAAAATCCACCAGAAAACAGAGCCCTGTATCAAAATAAAACTCAGTACAAACAAGGAGAAAGAAATAGAAATCAAAGCTCCAGTAGTAAGAATCCATTTTTTGAGCAGGAAAAAATTCATCCAAAATACTAGCACAGCGACTAGCTCTCCTGTGGCTAAACTAGTCAATTTTCGTTTCATTAACTTTTTCAAATCAAGAATCCACCTCCATATATAAGTGCTAATTCACTATTAAAAATGGGATTCCTGAATTCCGTCTTGGAAATCTCTTGCACCTGAGATGCCTCTACTATCAAGAAGTGAGGAAACTCCTATCTCCGTCCAAGTCAAGCATTTTTAGAATCGTCGCTTCATCTGTCACCAAATGATTAACATAGCCAGCTCGCAACACTGCTAAGATGGCAGCAGACTTTTGACTGCCATAGGCAAAGGCTAGGCTAAGCGGCACTTTTTTCAAATTTTCCAAAGAGATGGCAATCGTTCTATTTTGCAAATGCTGGTAGACCATCTCCCCTTTTTTATTAAAGAAGCGACAGCAGATTTCTCCGACAGCATCCTGGCTCTCTAGAGCAAGAAAATCCTCTGAGGTCAGCATGTCCAGCCATTGGCGATTTCCCGTGTCAACCTGCCCTCCAATACCAACTACAGCCACATCTAGCTCCTGCCAGCTGCTTTTTAGATCTTCAAAATATTTAGAAGCCAATATTCCATTTGTCAGTTGCTCGTTCTCCTGAATAATCGTGGAATTCATAAAACGACAGTCCCCATGGTATTTTCCAGCCATGCTATAGATGAGGGTGTTCACATGATAGCGTGCATGGATATGACTCGGTCCACCTGCCAAAGGAAAGAAATGGACATTTGTCAAATGCTTGCTGCTGGAGTGCTCTACTAAAAGGCTCAAGCTCTTTCCCCAAGAAAATCCCACTTTATCATTGTCTTTAATCAGGCTACGTAGCATACCCGCAGCACCTTGAGCAAGCCTTTCTTCCAAGTCTGCTGGAGATTCATCTACTAAGTTACTGACAATTTCGATTCCCTTGAGCCCGTATTTTTCTTTTACATAGTTTTCCAAATGGAACAAGCGGGTATCAAAGTCTTCAATCTCAATCTTTACAATGCCCTCTTTTTTCGCTTCTGCCAGCATTCGGCTGATAGTGGTACGATAAATCCCTGTCTCAGCCGCAATGTCAGACTGGCTTCTTTCTTCGATATAGTAGAGATAAGCAATTTTTGCCAATAGTTTTTTTCTTTCATTTTTCATCTTATCTCCTTCTCTGCTAGATCAGAGTCAGCTTGATATCGGCAGCTTTCAAGCGCTCAACAGCCTCTTTAGGAATCGCCTTGTCAGTCACCACTTGCGCAATCTGCTTGAAGCCAAATCTCTTTACCGTTCCTTTTCTGGTAAACTTACTTGAGTCCGTCAAGACAATCATCCGGTCAGATGCCTCTGACATATACTGCACAACCTCACTCCGCATCAAATCCTTGCCTGTAAAGCCTAGATTTTCATCATAGCCATCTGTTCCAACAAAAGCATGTTCTACGTGGAAAAACCGAATCATTTCCTTGAGAAGAGGCCCTACTGTCACCTGCGAATCTTTCTGAAATTCTCCGCCCAGTAAGATAATTTTACAAGAATCAGTTTGTTTTATATAATCCGCAATAAAATAAGAATTGGTAATAATCTTGACATTCTTCTTCGTTCGGCAGATTTCCTCAGCTAGTAAGGCACAGGTCGAGCCTGATTCGATCATAACGGTTTCATTATCCTGAACGATTTTTGCTGCTTCCTGGGCAATTCGGCGCTTGGTATCATAATGAAAGGAAAGCCTGACATTCAGATCATCGCCGCTATTTAAAACAGCATAGCCATGCTCTCTGCGCAACAGACCTTTGGTTTCCAGCTTATCCAAGTCTTTGCGAATCGTCACTTTGGAAACTTTTAAGCGGTCAGACAAAGTATTGACATCGATTCGTTCAAATTCAGATACTAATTTAACAATTTCATCTAAACGTTCCATTCTATCACCTCTGCTATTATTGTAACAAAAGACGTCTTAAAAATAAAATAAAAATAACTTTCATTCGTAATTGTTTTTCTTTCTAAAATAAGTTATAATGATTGTATCCAAAGGAGGCCTGAGTATGGAAACAACAAAAGGAATTATTTTCAACATCCAACATTTCAGTATTCATGATGGACCAGGGATTCGTACAACGGTTTTCCTCAAGGGCTGTCCTCTGCGTTGCCCTTGGTGCTCTAATCCAGAATCACAGCAATTCAGACCCGAGCCTATGCTGGATGCCACTACCAAAAAAAGCATCACTATGGGGGAGGAAAGAAGTGTCGAGGAGATTATCAACGAAGTCCTAAAGGACAGAGATTTTTATGAAGAATCTGGCGGTGGTCTAACCTTATCTGGCGGAGAGATTTTCGCCCAGTTTGAATTTGCCAAGGCCATTCTCAAAGCGGCTAAGGAAAAAGGGATTCATACCGCTATTGAAACAACTGCCTTTGTAGAACATGAAAAATTCGTGGATCTCATCCAGTACGTTGATTTTATCTATACAGACCTGAAACATTATAACTCTGTCAACCACCGCAAGGTGACTGGAGTAAAAAACGAATTAATTGTTCAGAATATCCACTACGCCTTTACTCATCAAAAGACGATTGTTCTCCGCATTCCTGTCATTCCAGATTTTAACGACTCCTTAGAAGATGCAGAGCGGTTTGCGACTTTGTTTAATGAACTATCCATCAATCAAGTCCAGCTGCTGCCTTTCCATCAATTTGGCGAAAATAAATACAAATTACTCGGCCGAAAGTATGACATGGAAGACGTCAAGGCCTTGCACCCCGAAGACTTATTTGAATACCAAGATGTCTTTTTGAAGCATGACATTAATTGTTACTTTTAGTCTTTAATTTTTAAAACACCAAAAAACAAGCCACGCTGTCAGCCCTGCGGTTGAAAGGTGGCTTGTTTTGTTTATTCTCCAAATAGTTTGAGTTTACTTTCAATTTCCTGATAGACCCGACTGGACTGCATACCGACAGCTGCAGCGCTGTCGCGACAATACTGGAGCAGGAAAGTGTAGTATTTGTAGTAGAAGCTCAGGTCATAGCCCAGCTTACCCAAAATGGCTAGCTGCTCCTCAAAACCTATAATCAAGTCTCGGAACCACTGCTCATTCCAAGTCATGGAGATGCTATTTGGCCGCAAGCGATAGTAATAGAGCGGTTCATTGAGGTAGATAATCTTCTCTGACTGAAGGTACAGCTTATAAGTTGTGAAGGCATCTTCGGCCACTCGGCCGACTGGATAGCGCACTGTATCAAAGAGCTCACGCTTATAGAGCTTAGCCCAGGCACAGAGAAAGACACCGTCTACCATGCGACGTCTAGGGTACTCCTCGATTATCTCTTCTCGCGTATAGAGGGTTTCAAAATGCTCTGTCGAATAGTAGAGGAAGGCTGAATCCTCAGCACGGAAACTACAGTGGTGACCAATAGCAATGTCCGCATCATACTCCTTGAGCTTTTCATAGAGGCGGGCAACATGCTGCTCAGGTAGCCAGTCATCCGAATCCACAAAAATCAAATAGTCTGCACTAGAGTGCTCAATCCCTGTGTTGCGGGCACCGGACAAACCTTGATTGTCCTGATGAATGAGGCGAATCCTCGCATCCTGATCAGCTAGCTCTTGGCAAATCTGGCCAGAAGCATCTGTTGAACCATCATTGACTAGAATAATTTCCAGATTTTGATAGGTCTGACGACAGACGCTGTTCACACATTCTGCTAAATACTGCTCAACATTGTAAACAGGGATGATAACACTGATTAATTCCTGAGACATGGTAACTCCTATTCTTTTCCTGTCTTTTTATTATACATGATTTTTTAGGTTTGTGAGGTGTTTTTGGAAAAATAAGTTTTTAAAGGATAGCTTTCTGTTTTTAGACATATTTTAATCTATTGTTCAATTGCCGTGTTTTTACACTTATAAAAATCTTTCGTCCTTTATTTTGTGCTATACTCGAATTAGGGATTTTAAGGGAGATTAGGAAATGTTTGGATTCTTTTTCGTCGCATTTGTGGCTGTCTTTGGCATCGTCTTTTTTATCAGTTATAAGCTACTTGAAGACCGAGAAGATACAGACTCGGATTGGTCGTCCAGCCAAAGCCCAGAGCCTGACTATTTCCAGCAAACCCAGACTGCCCCTTGGGAACTCAAATACAACAAGGGAAAACAGGGAGAGTACCAGCTTGGTCAGGTCTTGAACCAACTCTATGGCTACAAAAAGATTTTGTACAATCTCTATATCTTCAAAGAAGATGGCACTACCACTGAGATTGATGCCCTGCTGATTCACCCGTCTGGAATTTACATTTTTGAGTCCAAAAACTACAAGGGCTGGATTTTCGGCTCAGAAAATCAGCAATACTGGACTCAGGTTCTTTCCGGTGGCCGCGGAAAATCTTACAAGCATTCTTTTTTCAATCCCATTATTCAAAATAAAGTCCATCTCAAATGGCTCAGCTACTATCTCAACCAATACACGCCAAATCTATATTCCTATATCGTCTTTGGCAATGACTGTCAGCTTAAGGAAATCCATCTGAACAGTGACAGGCATAAGGTTATTCAGACCTGGCAAGTGATAGGAGCAATTGACCGGCAGGCCTGCCAAAGTCCAGTCTACCTGTCGCCCGAGCAGATTGACGACCTCTATCGTATGCTGCTACCTTTGACCAAGCGAAAACAGGTCATCAAAGAGCGCCATATTAACAGCATTGCTCAGAATAAACAACGTAGAGAAGCAGAAAAGATCTGCCCTCGCTGCCAGCATGGATTGGTGCTCCGTATAGCAGCCAAAGGTTCTAAGGCCGGTCAGCAATTTTGGGGCTGCTCCAACTTCCCAAGATGCCGCTTTACTCAAAAATACCAAGAGCCTGTCTGCAGTCCGCCCGCTGCGCAAGCATCTAATTTTGAACATCCTGTCATGTAAAACCTAAGCCAAACACAAAGCAACAGCTAGAAACTGCTGTTGCTTTTTTGTAGATTATTTTTCCTCTAGCTTGCAAAACCTAAGATTTTTTCTTCAGGCCAAGGAAGCCAGCACCCAGCCCTAAGAGCCCGAGTCCAAGCAGATTGGCCAATAGACTGCTTTGGCTGCCGGTCTTAGGTAGTTGTTTGGAAGAAGCTTGCTCAAAAGTTGGCTCTTGAAACGCTGCTTGAGGATCCGTCTGGCCGCTTGCTTTGTAGGTCAGATTTTCTACCTGGCTACCCATTGGAGCAGGCCTTGCAGGGGTTGCCTGCTGGGCTTGATTTTGAGAGGCTTGCTCCATATCGGCCAACGGCACGATACTCTTCATAAATACATCTTGTGAAATGGCCCTTTCTTCGACTGCATCTTGAATACCAGTAAGACTGACAAAATAGTAACGCGCCCAATCCTTGGTCAGTCGCTGAATACCAGCCAGACCAGCTCCTGGATACCAGAGCGGCTTACTCACTTCCTCAGCAAACTTCCAGTCACCGCCAACTTGAATACCCAGCTTGGCATCTGGGTCAGATTTTTCAGAAATACGAGCTTCTACGGAAACTAAAACAGCCCGAATGGTTTGAGGATTTGGAATATCACGGGCCTGATCAGAACCCCAGTGGGCAACCCGATCCTGCTTAGGTAATACCTCAATAGCTGTTCCCCCACCAGCCAAGGCTTCCTGCCGTGCATCTCCTACGTAGCTGGACATATTGCCCTTGAATTGAGCAACCCATTGAACCCCTTGAGGGTGATCCACAATTTTCTCCCAGACATTGGAGTCCTTCCGGAGCACGAAAGCCTGCATGTTACGAATATCCGCCCAAGCATTGTTGGCCTTATTGTCCGTCATTTCCATCACAACGCCCCAAGGATCAAATTCATTCATCCATTTGCCGCGTTCCTTGTCAAAGACAGCCTGTGCTTCTTCATCGGTCATCCCTTCGCCTTTATAAGCAAGGTAGTACCAATCAGCTGCTGGGTCATAAGTCGGACGGCCGCCTAATACGACGGCTCCGCCATTAAATTGGCCAGGACCGCCATTAGGACCGCGCTTTTGACGCTCCCCATTTTCTTCAACGACATTTTCCTCCGACCAAACCCAGACATCCCCTTGATTGGCTCCCATCTGAGCAATGGCGCGCTGCTTCTGCTCATCAGACATGACCTGACTGGCTGGCAACTCGCTAGCGGCTGCAGCTGATTCAGCCTGATTTGCAGGAGCTGCTTGGGGTTCAGCCACAGCTGGATTTTCAGCCTCAGGACTTGCTTGCGCTGCTGGAGAAGCCGACGTTTCAGCTACTGCGGCAGGGGCAGGCGCAACATCTTCTGCTTCAACTCTTGATACAGCTGTCAAAGCTGCTAAGGACAAGAGGGAAACACATAGCAGCAAGCCACTTCCATACTTGGCAGCAGAAGCAGAGTTTGCTAGGCCTTGCCAAGAAAACTTATTATTCATATCATTCTCCTTTCATAAGGTGCAGAGTCGAGCTTAATCAATGAAATATGCAGACCGATTCGCTGGTCTTAGGCTTCATTGATTCTGAATAACAAATAATCTCCCTGCAAAAACAAGTTTAGGGCAGAGGATTCCCCGCGCTCTTGTATATCTTATACCAGTCAGCCCGAGAGAGCTCAATATCAAAAGCAGCCACCATTGAGCGAATTCGCTGCGGATTCATGGAGCCAACAATTGGCTGCATTTGTGCTGGATGACGCAAAATCCAGGCGAGAACTAAGGCTTCAAAAGAAACTTGATAGTCTGACGCAAAGGCATGCAGAGTTTCTGTAAGCTGAGTATATTTAGGATGCTCCATAAAAAGTCCCTGGTTCAAGTCAACCTGAAATGGTGACCAAGGCTGAATCGTGATATGATGCAATCGACAATAGTCCAGCACACTACCGTCCCGAACGATTGCTAAAGGATTGAGCATATTGGCATTGAGCCCAGCATCCAGCATCGGAGTGTGAGCTGGACCAAACTGCAGTTGGTTGGCAATCAAGGTCTGCTCCACACTCTTTTGCAGCAGCTCAATTTGATAAGGATTTTGATTGCTGACTCCGAAATAGCGGACCTTCCCAGCTTGGTGCAGCCGTGAGAAAGCTTCAGCCACCTCTTCCGGCTCCACGAGAGCATCTGGCCGGTGCAGGAGGAGCACATCCAGATAGTCTGTCTGCAAACGCTCCAAGCTGCCTTCAACCGAGCTGATGATATAATCCTTAGAAAAGTCAAAATGGTAGTTGGTGTGAACATCCCGCAGTCCGCACTTGGACTGGATGAGAACTCGGTCCCGGGGAATCTTAGCCGAGCGAAGAGCCTGCGCAAACTTGGCTTCAGACTGGCCGCCAGCATAAACATCTGAGTGGTCAAAGAAATTAATTCCCACTTCTAATGCTGTTTCAAGAACGGAAACGACCTCTTCAGGAGCATGCTCTGCCAGACGCATGCAGCCCAAAATCAGCTGACTGGCTCCTTCCAGTTCATTCCCGACTGTCATATATTTCATCGCAACACCTCATTTCTTATAGACTGGATGGTCAAGCAAGGTCAACTCTTCAATCTTGACATTTTCAGTTTCAAAGACGATAAATTCATTCTTTTCCTTAAGCAGCCCAGACGGCACATAGAGATAGTGAATCGGCCCTTCATTCCAGTAGCGGCCTAGGTTGAAGCCGTTGACCGAAATACAGCCCTTCCCATACTTGGAGCAATCAATGAAGGTATCAGCGATATCATCCAACTCTGCTTCAAAGCGATAGAAGGTCGGTGCTTTGACTTTTTCCGGTGGATCTGAGTAGCAGTCTAACTTGGCCAGCATTTCCTGGTCAAACTTAAGCGCATAATGCTTCCAGCCCTTGCGGAACTGGTGGTTAATCATGATACCCCCCTTGACTCCCTTGGATTGACTAGGTGCGCCCAGCTTGTAACCATAGTTTACACGCCCCATATTTTCCACCAGCACATCAATCTGAATTCGCTCGGTGTCAGCTGAGAAGAGCATCTCATCACCGATTTCTTCCCGATACTGGGTAGCTAGGTGTTCCTGATTGACATAGAAATGGCAGCGGTCATGAGTCTCCAAGGCCTTGAGCCTTTCCTCATGGTATTGATTTTTGATATCGGAACGGTAGAGGATATAGCCATAATTCTGCCCAATCTGCTCCATAGGCTGCGGATAATCCAGCAGAATTTCCTCTGTGATGTCCGCTGCAACATCCAGCAAATTTGCAGTCCTAAGCAGCGGAAAACTGCCATAGGCCTTGGCCTGTCGGCTAATCGGCTCCATCTGCTCAAGCTCTGGAAAGACCTCGTGTGTCACCCGCTGAACAGCGTAGTATTTCTCGGTTGGCTGCCCCCACTCAGTAATGGGTGCGTCAAAATCATAGGAGGTAATCTGTGGCAAATCCTTTGTCTTGCGGGCTGAACAGCCGCTGATAAAACCAAAATTGGTCCCACCTCTCAATAGGAAAAGGTTCATGCTGCCCAGCTGCAGCATTTCTTTGACATCCTGGGCCAAATCTTCTGCCTCTCGCCGAACGATTTCCTCGCTCCAGCGGCTAAACCAGCCGTCCCAAAACTCAGTACACATAAGAGGCCATTTCTTGCCATAGCGCTCCATGAAAGCTCGTAGATTGTCTGTATTTTCTTTGGGTTGGGAGCCAAAATTCCCCGTCACAAAAATATCATCCTCAATCAAGGTTCCAGACTCCAAAGCCTCTATCCATGTCCCGTCAGAGGTAAAGAGGGGAACCGTAACGCCACGTACCTTCATCATCTGTGCAATGCTGCGCATGTAGGCCTTGTCCTCGGCATAAGACCCGTATTCATTTTCCACCTGCATCATGAGGATAGGACCGCCTTGATCACTCTGATAGGGCAGAAGCTTGGGAAAGAGCCAGTCATAAAAATGACTGACCTTTTCCAGAAAAAGCGGATGATTGACCCGCAGGCGCATCGAAGGATATCTCAAGAGCCAAGCCGGCAGGCCGCCAAAGTCAAACTCTGCACAGATGTAAGGTGTCGGACGGACAATGAGATAAAGCCCCATCTCCTTAACCAACTTGAAGTATGCTTCAAAATCCAGCATGCCCTCTGCCTTAAACTGACCTTCCTGAGGCTCATGCAATGCCCAAGGAATATAAGTTTCTACCGTATTAAAGCCTAGAGCTTTGAGATTGTAAAGGGTATCTCGCCACTGGTCTGGATGAAGCCGGAAATACTGAATAGCTCCCGATAAAATCTTAAAAGGCTTGCCATCCAAGTAAAATTCTTCTTTAATTTCAAATTTTGCCATTTATCCAAGCTCCTCCTGTTTATCTGCCATCTTAACAAAGGGCAGATATATAGCGGTCGAAATAGCGATGTTAACTAGCGAAAGAATAATTGCCCGCCAGTCGAAGGCTGTCGCAAAGAAACCGTAGAGAATCGGCGGCATTACCCAAGTAACGTTTTGAGTAACCGGCGCAACCAAGCCCATAGAGGTTGCAAAGTAGGCTACTGTTACCATGACCATTGGCGTCAGGACGTATGGAATAAACATAATTGGATTCAAAACGATTGGCAGACCGTACATAACCGGCTCACCGATGTTGAAGACCATTGGGAAAATTCCTAACTTAGCCACTTCTCGATAGTGCTTGTTCCGAGATTGCCAGAGAATGGCAATGGCAACTCCAATCGCATCAAACCAGACAAAAGCACCGAAAGAATTATCCGTCCACATGTAAGGAATCGCATGCCCAGCCTGATAAGCTTCCAGATTGGCCAGCATGGTCACACCAAATAGACTAGCCATAACTGGCGCCAGCACATTACCGCCGTGCAGTCCGAAGAACCAGAAAATCTTATTGAGAAAGACAATGAGCAGTACAGCCCAGAAGCTTTGAGACAAGCTGAGAAGCGGTGCCTGAAGAATCTTGTAAATCCAATCAATCAACAGCTCGCCTGTCACCAGATTAAAGAGATAGGTCGCAATTCCCACGACATACATAGCAATCGCAGCCGGAATGATAGACAGGAACGGCTTCATGATAGCTGGCGGAACAGAATCTGGAAGTTTGATAGTCCAGTTACGATTCATGACCTTACAAAAGATGATAACAGATACAAAACCAATCAGAATGGCAGTAAAGTAACCACGCGCACTAATCTGGTCACCTGGAATGACACTGTTAATCGTCACAGACAGATTACTGCCGTCAAGTTTTAGCTCTGGGAGTTTTGAAATCGCCTTGCTCAGCCCTGGTGTTTTGCCAGCCAACTCAAAGGTTTTAGTAACTGAGCCACCAATGGTAATAATATAGGAAGCAACAGCTACCAGACCAGCAGATACCTTATCAGTATTGTAAATCTTAGCGATATTGACACCGAAAGTAAAGAGGAACAAGAGGGTAACGATAGGAATACTGCCCTTAAATACCAGCCAGTTAATATCAATCAGCCACTGGAAGGTAGAGGAAATCCAGGTCCAGCCGAACTGTCCTGGCAAGTCAGATAGAAAGGCATTGACCATGAGGGCGAAAGAGCCCGTCATAATCACAGGCATGGTCCCAATAAAGGAATCCCGCAGGGCAACCAGAAATTTTTGGTTGCCGATTTTATTGGCAATAGGCATGAGACGCGCTTGCCATTTATCAACCAAACTACTCATCTGCATTTCTCCTATTCATCAAATTTTTTATGCAAATCAACAATCTCCTTTGCCAAATCAACAAAGGCGATACTGGTCATGAGATGATCCTGCCCATGTACCATAAATAAACTAAGTTCTGTCTTTTCTCCTTGCGCCTCCTTGCTCAGCATTTCAGCTTGAGCGTGATGGGCTTGCAGCAGGGCTTTCTGAGCCTGACTCAGTCTCTCCTGAGCCCGGTCAAAGTCCTTCTTTTTTGCTGCTGCAATGGCTTCAATAGCACAAGACTTGGCCTCTCCGCCATACATAATGAGGGTCATAGCGACCTCTAAGGAATCTTTATTTTCCATAGGAGTACCTACTTCATGAGCGACTCTGCCAGATCCAGGACCTTATCCCCCTTCATCATTCCGTAGTCCGTCATAGGAATGACATCCACCGGAATGCCTTTTGAAGCTAGTTTTTCCTGCAAATCCTCCAACAGATAGCGGACCTGAGGCCCCAGCAAAAGGACATCAACCTTTTTCTCGCTTAGATAGTCTTCTGCTTCTGACACTGGCACCGCAAATATCGTTGCAGCCAAGCCTCGCTCCTCTGCAGCTTTCTGCATTTTATTGACCATGAGACTGGTACTCATCCCAGCCGCACAGACTAACATAATTTGTTTTGTTTCCATCGGCATCCTCCTTTATGAATCTGACCTAGCCTGCAACGACGCTTGCTATTTGTTTTTAATATATAAACAAAAACCCAAAAAAAGAATATTTTTCACCATGTTATTAATATTCTATAAACATTATAACTATTTTTCTGTACTATGTCAACGCTTACATTTGAGATTTCTAGCTTTTTTTGATAGTATAGCAGCAGAGGAAACAAGATGACACGAACTAGAAAACAAAACGAGCTAAGGGCAACTGTCCTGGATCAGCTCTATGCCAAACGACCGATTTCTCGGATTGATATTTCAAAAGAAACTCAAATTACACCAGCCACGACTGGCAGCATCATCAATGAACTGATCAAGGAAGGCTTGGTACTGGAGCTGGGCGAGCTCAATGACGAGAGCGTAGGCCGCAAGAAAACCCTGCTGGATATTGCACCTCATAGCCGCTACTATCTGGGGTTTGAGATTTCTGAAAAACAGCTGACTATGGTCATCGCTGACAATACCGGTGAGATTGTAGAAAGCAGCATTCGGACTTATCAGGTTGAGGTGACAGGCGGCCCGTCTGACCAGGAAATTATCCGGCTGATTCAAGATTTTCTGAAAAAGAATAGCAAATACTCCATCTCAGCGATTGCCCTCGGACTACCGGGACATGTGAATCTCTCTGAAAGTGATTTTATCATTTCTAAAAACCCCCACTGGGGACAGATTAACCTGCGGACTATTCAAGAAGCCTTTGATCTCCCTGTCTACTTTGCCAATAAGTCCCACTGTTTGACAATGGCTGAACGCCTCTTTAGCTATCATCCGACAGACAGGAATTTTATCGTCTATCATGTCGCCAGAGGTATTCATTGCTCTTACATGTACAAGGGTAGCATTTACAGTCAGGAAAATTATCTTATCGGAGAGGTGGGGCATACCGTCATCAATCCTGAAGGCGAGCGCTGTCCTTGCGGCAAGCACGGCTGCCTGCAGGTTTATGCCAGCGAAAGCGCTCTGATTGATAAAGCAGCTATCCTGTATCGGGCTTCCCAGACCTCGCTCTTAAAGACCCTTGTAGAGGACGTCAATGACATTGATCTGACAAGTCTGATGACCGCCTATCGCTTAGGAGACTTGGGCAGTATTGAGTTGATTCATACTGCCTGCCGCTACCTGGCCATTTCCATTTCCAACCTCTGCCAGCTTATTGATAGCGAAAGGATTTATCTAGACGGCCAGCTCTTCTCTTATCCGGTGATTGCCGAGCAGGTTCTGGCTCAGTTAGAGCAGGAAGTACCTCTCTTCCCAAAGCAAAAGCAAGCAGAGATTGTCATTATTCCTTACTCTAAATACAGCATTGCCCGCTCTGCAGTCAGCCTCTGTGTCTATCATGAATTTTTAGATAAAAAAGGAAACCTATAAAAGCCGAGACAAGAATCTCGGTCTTTTTTTACAAAAAAAGAGACAGGCTTTCTAGGAGCTTCCCCCCTAAAAGTCGGTCTCATTTTACTATCTATTAATCGAACGTGAAATCATGGAAATGGTGTGGCGCTGTCCTCTGAGAGCCTTACTCATGGCAAAGATATTTTCAACCGGAGCCAGACAGCCGTAGCCTGAATCTCCGATATGCTGGATATCTACACCGCAGATTTTGTTGCGGATGGCCATTTGCTTGACAATATCCTCATCAGCACTCTCCTGACTGGTACCAATCGCACTCATAACCAGAGCCCCCTTTTGATGGGCCAGGCGGACAATCTGCTTCAAGTCCTGCTCATCAAAGCCAGGCACACTGCCGACTGCCGGTGCTAGGACAATATCAACACCAGCCTCGATAAATTGAGCGATTGCTTCTAGGTCTGCTACCGGCTCATCCACACCCGAAGCATGCATTTTGCCTGCAATCAGCAGGCCTGAAAAATTCTCCTTGACCACTCGAATAGTGTCGATAATGGCCTGATTGGTGACACCAGTCCCCGGATTACCCGTCAGGCAGATAAAGTCAACACCCAGCTCTTCTGCTCGCTGAATGGTCGCTAGACTAGCCTGACGCCCCTCATTGATGACCAGGCGTTCTCCTGCCATCTGGGCCTGACTGTCCACCGGCTCTAGATTGATACCGATAGGACGGCCAACCAAGCGGTGAAGTTCCTGAACAAAATCTTCCTTGGCGTCCAGACCAGCCACAAAAGGCTGGAAGATATCAATCCCATTCAGCAAAATCAAGTCAGCACCAAAAGACCGAGCAATCTCTGCATTGGTCACATCACCGATATAAGATTCTTTAAAAGCTACGTTTTCAGATAGGATAACGCGGCCCTCACTGGCCTTGATGCTCTGTTTCAGCTCCAGCGCAGTCATACTTAAAATTTCTGAAGCATTTGAACTAATGAATCGTTTTACCATAAGAATATCTCTTTTCTTTATTATTCATTAATAAACACTTTGAAATCTATTCTATTTGGATATTTTGTTTGTTTTTTGTTATCAAATACAGTATAGCACAAGGTCATAGAAATGTAAACGCTTTATATTTTCTTTGACAAAATAGCCTGCTTTCACAAACAAAAGCAGACTATTGAAACGAACTCGATTATTTTTGATTTGAGCAGGATTCGATAAGTACTCTTATCTCTGCATCACCAGATGACCACCCGCTCTTCTGGGCTCCGCCACATGCCATCTCCCTCTTTCACATCAAAGGTTGTAAAGAAGTCGTCAAAGTTTGGCAACTGCACATTAGTACGAAGTTTGGCTGGAGCATGGACATCGACGCTTGCCAGGAGCTTCATATACTCTTCGCGTCCTTTCATTCGCCAGATGCGAGCAAAGTTGGTAAAGAATTCCTCAGCAGAGAAATCCGCTTCTTTCTTGGCTGCTTCTAGGGCTGCTGCAATGCCGCCCAGATCTGCCACGTTTTCTGAAACGGTCAGCTTGCCATTGACCTTAGCACCATAGGAATCCTGTCCTTCGAACTGGTCAATGACCTTTTGAGTCCGCTCGGTAAAGGCTTGATAGTCGTGCTCCGTCCACCAATTATTGAGACTGCCATTTTCATCAAAGGAAGCGCCGTTGGTATCAAAAGCATGAGAAATCTCATGGGCGATGACCGCTCCGATACCACCGTAATTGGCTGATGAGGATTGGTGCAGGTCATAGAAAGGCGCCTGCAGGATAGCCGCTGGAAAGACAATCAGGTTTTTCTGTGGATTATAGTAGGCATTGACCATATGGGCTGGCATTCCCCATTCCTTGTAATCTACTGGTTGATTCCACTTGCTCCAGCTATAAGCAATATCAATCTGGCTCAGCTTCTGAGCATTTTCAAAGAGAGTCAGATTTTCATCCACAACCTTGCGGGAATAGCGTTCAGGCAGCTCGTCCGGATAGCCAATATAAGGCTTGATGACATTGAGTTTGACAATGGCCTTGTCCCGAGTTTCTGGTGTCAGCCAGTCATTCTGGGCCAGGCGGTTTTTGTAAACTTCAATCATCGTCGCCACTTTCTGCTCCACATCAGCCTTGGCTTCTGGTGAGAACTTCTGACCAGCATACCAAAGACCGACAGCTTGATTGAAGGGACCTTGGGCCAGGTAAAAGGCTGCTTTTTTCTTGTCCTGAGCCTGAGGAGTCCCTGATAGAGCACGATGATAAGCTCCTGCCAAGACACGGATGTCATCCGTTAGATAAGGTGTCGTATTGCGGACCGCAGAGAGAATCAGCAGAGCATGGAGTTTATCCCAGTTAGCAGCTGTATAGATATCCTTAGCCGCCTGCCAAAAACGCTCTTCTGGCACAATGACTTGGTCGGGTTCTTGACCGATTAACTTGGTGAAAATATCCGCCAGAGGCAACTCTGGTACCAAGGCTTTGAAATCATCCCACTTATAAGGATGGTAGAGCTTAGCGTACTCAGAGCTTTCTTCATTAGACAGAACATACTGAGCAAAAACAGCATCCAGCTCCAAGACCTTATCCAAAAGATCCTTGATTTCCTCTTCTGCAAAGTCAAATTTTGCCAGCAAATCTTCCTGTGTCTTGCGCCATTTTGCAAGCAGGTCAGCCTTCTGCGGATGGTCCTCTGCATAGTAAGTCGTGTCTGGCAAAATTGTTCCCGGTCCGTCTGCCCAGAGTACATTGATACGGGCGTCCATAAAGTCAGGCGCCACACCAAAGGGGAAATAAGTCGGCTTACCAGCCAGTTCAAAATCAGCAATCTTAGAAGCATAGTCTTCAAAAGATGTTAGGTTGCGAATTTCATCAATGTAAGCACGCGCTGGCTCAATCCCTGCCACTTCCCGCTTGTCATAATCCGTTGCTAAGCGATGGTAAGCAACAAAGTTCTGCAAAATAGCATCTTCTGGCACTCCATCGCCAGCCAGCCATTTGTCGGTCGTGGCAAGCATAAGATCTTCAATCTCATCCGCCAAATCCATGAAGCCGCCCGTCACTGGCTTATCATCAGGAATGACCACCGTCTTGGCCCACTCACCATTAACTGCATCATAGAAATCATCTTGTAGTCGTGTCATCTTCTTCTCACTTTCATGCTTTTGATATAACCTTATCAAAATCCTCTTCTTTTTTCAAACATTTCTTATATTAATTTTAAAAATTTACTAAAAATTAACTTGACTTAATTTTTGTTTTAATGTATATTAAAACCATAAATGTATATTAAAACCATAGAGGTGTATGAGATGATTACGATTAAAGATTTGACTGTCAGCTATCAGGATACGCTGGCTCTTGAGCCCCTTTCTTTAACCATTAAGGAGCCAACTATTACTGGGATTATTGGTCCTAACGGAGCCGGAAAATCTACCCTGCTCAAGGGCATGCTAGGGATTATTGACCACCAAGGCCAGACTCTGCTGGATCAAAAGCCGCTGCAAAACTCTCTCCAGAGGGTCGCCTACGTAGAGCAAAAGATTAATATTGATTATCATTTTCCTATCAAAGTCAAAGAGTGTGTCTCTTTGGGGCTTTACCCTCAGCTCAAGCTTTTTCAGGGGCTAAAGAGTTCCCATTGGAACAAGGTGGCTGAGGCATTGAAAATTGTCGGTTTAGAAGACTTGGCTGAGCGCCAGATTAGCCAGCTGTCCGGCGGGCAATTTCAGCGGGTCTTGATTGCTCGCTGCTTGGTTCAAGAGGCGGATTGTATCTTTTTGGACGAGCCCTTCGTCGGGATCGACTCTGTCAGCGAAGAGATTATCATGTCTACGCTGCGCAGTCTCAAAGCCGCAGGCAAGATTATCCTGATTGTCCATCATGACCTGAGCAAGGTTGTTGATTATTTCGACCAAGTTATCCTGCTCAATCGTAAGCTGATTGCCTTTGGTCCTACCGAGACTAGCTTTACCAAGGACAATATGAAAAAGACTTACGGCTCCCAGCTCTTTATGAATGGAGGTGACTAGAATGATTTTAGAATTCTTCCAAGGGCTGCGGGACTTTCACTTTCTGCAAAATGCCCTCATCACAGCCATCGTCATTGGGATTGTTGCTGGAGCTGTCGGCTGCTTTATCATTCTGCGCGGCATGTCGCTCATGGGGGATGCTATCTCTCACGCGGTTCTGCCCGGTGTGGCCCTGTCCTACATTTTAGGGATTAATTTCTTTATCGGAGCCATCACTTTCGGACTTTTGGCATCGATTATTATCACTTACATCAAGGGCAATTCCATTATCAAAAGCGATACGGCCATTGGGATTACCTTTTCATCCTTCCTAGCTCTGGGTGTGATCCTAATCGGCGTTGCCAATAGCTCCACTGACCTCTTTCATATTCTCTTCGGGAATATCTTGGCTGTTCAGGATATTGATATGTGGATTAGTATTGGAGTCGGAATAGCTGTGCTCTTAATCATCACCCTCTTTTTCAAACAGCTATTGATTACTTCCTTTGACCCCTTGCTGGCTCAAGCAATGGGTATGCCAGTCAGCTTCTATCACTATCTGCTGATGATTCTCTTGACCTTGGTCTCTGTGACAGCTATGCAGAGCGTGGGAACCATTCTGATTGTCGCTCTCTTGATAACGCCGGCAGCAACGGCCTACCTCTATGCCAACAGTCTGAAAACTATGATTCTGCTGTCCTCGGGTTTGGGAGCTCTGGCTTCTGTGCTGGGACTCTTTATCGGCTATAGCTTTAATGTCGCTGCAGGATCCAGCATTGTCCTGACCTCGGCCCTCATCTTTCTCATCTCTTTCTTTATTGCCCCTAAGCAACGCTATTTAAAACTTAAAAACCAACCTAAACTAAAATAAAATTTAATGGAGGAATCCCATGAAAAAATTAGGTTTTTTATCCCTGCTTTTGCTAGCAGTCTGCACTCTCTTTGCCTGCTCCGATCAGAAGAACGCGTCCAGTGACTCGTCCAAGCTCAAGGTTGTTGCGACCAACTCAATTATCGCTGATATTACCAAAAATATAGCTGGCGATAAGATTGATCTGCACAGCATTGTACCAGTCGGCAAAGATCCCCATGAATATGAGCCCCTGCCTGAAGATGTCAAAAAGACTTCTCAAGCGGATCTCATCTTCTACAACGGTATCAATCTGGAAACTGGCGGTAATGCTTGGTTTACCAAGTTGGTCAAAAATGCCAATAAGGAAGAAAACAAGGACTACTATGCTGTCAGCGATGGCGTTGACGTCATTTACCTTGAAGGTCAAAGTGAAAAGGGTAAGGAAGACCCCCATGCTTGGCTCAACTTGGAAAACGGCATTATCTATGCGCAAAACATTGCCAAGCGTTTGATTGAAAAAGACCCTGACAATAAGGCTACTTACGAGAAAAATCTTAAAGCCTATGTGGAAAAGCTAACCGCTTTGGATAAGGAGGCCAAGGAGAAATTCAACAATATCCCAGAAGAAAAGAAAATGATTGTGACCAGCGAAGGCTGCTTCAAGTACTTCTCTAAGGCCTACAACGTGCCGTCGGCCTACATCTGGGAAATCAACACAGAAGAAGAAGGAACTCCAGACCAAATCAAAAGCTTAGTTGAAAAACTACGCAAGACAAAAGTGCCGTCTCTCTTTGTCGAATCAAGTGTGGACGACCGTCCGATGAAGACTGTTTCTAAAGACACCAACATCCCAATCCACGCTAAAATCTTCACGGACTCAATCGCTGATGAAGGCGAAGAAGGCGACAGCTACTACAGCATGATGAAATACAATCTAGATAAAATTTCTGAAGGCTTGGCCAAATAATGATAAAAGGTTAGGAAGACAAAATCCTAACCTCTTTATTTTTGGAGAAGGAGCTTCACATAGAGTCGATTTCAAATTTCCAGTCAAATTATTCGAAAAAAATCATTATTCGCTGTACAATGAAGCTATCAAACATGAATGGAGACTTCCTATGACAACTTTTCTCGGAAATCCTGTAACCTTTACTGGAAAGCAACTGCAAGTCGGCGACACTGCCCACGATTTTAGCTTGACAGCAACTGATCTTTCAAAGAAAACTATGGCTGACTTTGCTGGCAAAAAGAAAGTCCTGAGCATCATCCCATCTATCGATACTGGTGTCTGCTCAACTCAGACTCGTCGTTTCAACCAAGAGCTCTCTGACTTGGATAATACCGTTGTTATCACGGTTTCAGTTGATTTGCCTTTTGCACAAGGCAAGTGGTGTGCTGCTGAAGGCATTGAGAATGCTGTCATGCTCTCTGACTACTTCGACCATTCTTTCGGCCATGACTATGCTGTCCTCATCAATGAATGGCACCTTTTGGCTCGTGCAGTTCTTGTCTTAGACGAAAACAACACTGTGACCTACGCTGAATATGTCGACAATATCAATACCGAGCCTGACTATGATGCGGCGATTGCAGCAGTTAAGAGTTTATAAGAGATAGAAATACGGACCTGCTAGTCCGTATTTTTTTGTGCGAAAAACTTCTGCCAAAACTGACGGAACCAAGCCCAGGAACGCAAGAGGATGGATGGCCGATTCAGCAATTTCTTGAACCGAGCAATCTCTGCCTTTACCTGTTTCTGAGCACTCCGCCCCTTTCGAGCATAAGGGCTCTTAGCCGAACGATAGCCCAGCGGACCACGATTATTCTGAGGTGACTTGAACTTACGACCGCCATTTTCAATGGCAAGCCTTCGAAAGTGAGGATCCCAGACTGCAGGCGTTTTGACATCGTAGCGAGTATGAGAAGCCTGATTGACCGGACGATTGCGCTCACCATAGTTAAAGCTGGCGCCATTCACAATACCATTTTGGCTAGCCCCCTCTGGATCGATGATATTGAGAAAACAATCTGCCTGATCCAGAATAAACTCTGTATGAAAATCAATCAGGATTTTTATATTGGCCTGACTCGCTTGACCATCCGGATAGATAGCTTGACTAGACATCTTATCAATATAGGCTTTATTATGCAAGCGAGAGGATTCTTGAAAGTTATAAGGCAGCGCTGGAAAAGCCTTTAGATAGGAGGCCAAGGCTTCTGCATCTGTCATACCAGTCTGACGGTAGTAATCTCTGACCCACTGGGCCTGCTGGCAGGAAATGACATAGCGAAACTGATGTAGCTGCCTTTTGAGCTTTTGATTGCCATCCCTTTGGCTAAAATCATCTGCTGGAAAAGCCTGGCGCAAGGTGCTTGAAAAAATCTTCCAAAAGCGATCATGTGGTGTTAGGTTTGGAGCAATCCGAGCCAGTAAAAGATCTGTCTCTGCCTTGTTTCCGCTCAGCTCCTCAGGCATATTAACAAGATTCATAGCCAAAACCAGCAGCTCCTGAGCTCCTAACCTGCTGATTTGAGTCTCCTCAGCCTGCCAGAGCTCTTGAAAGAAGGGACTGCCAAAAAGTTGAGCCTCCTGCAGGTAATCTCTTTCTTCTGTCAATGTTTTCCCTTGCTCGTTATTTAACCCTGCAAAAACTTGTTCTAGCGCTGTCTGAGACCAACCGATTGATTGCAATTGCTGAAAGAACTGCTCTTTCCCTTCTTTCGGATACATGGCTCCCCTCCTTTCTTTTTTCTATTATACCTACATAGAAAACCGCCCGTCAAGCAACGAGCGGTCCTCTTATTCACGAATTTCTTATCCTTTGATGGCAATGAAGGGAGAGCCCTCAGTATTATCCGTCGGATCTACACTCTTGACTCCAAAGAGATAGTCTACTGGATACCAGCCATTATTAGCTGCATTATAAGGGTCACGTACATAGGTTTTTCCATTGTCATAGCCTTTGAGAACCAGCTCATGAGTGACTGGATAGTGGGCAAAGATGCTGGTACCAACGGCACCTAGGACATGATGCCCCTGCGAAAGCGCTTCTTTGACTGCAGAAGCTGTAAACAGGGTCTCAGTCGTCAGATCCCAGTGCTGGGCAGCTCGGACAATACCACGGCTGCTGGTGCCAAATCCATCTTTATTAAATTCATTGGTATGGTTATATAGGTAATCCGCAACAGTTGTCGGAAGCACTTCTGTCCCAGTAATCCCAGAAATAACCATGGCTAGCGTTGTCGGCACGCATCCTGTCGCATCCATGCTGTAAGGACCATACTTCCTGCCACCCCAGCGACCATCACGCTGTGAGTAGTATGGAGTATTATAAACTGCTTTGGAGACCTGAGTCGTTGTAGCATCAACAGCGATGAGCTGACCATTGTCCTGTTTATAGTAAAGATGAATCTTGTACTCGCCGGTAGAAAGCTTATGGTCACTAGCTCGGACTGTTATCTTATAGGTGCCATTCGCCTGTTTTTGAGCTAAATACCACTTGACATCATCCTGATCCTTATCTGTTGACCAAGTTGGCAGATAGACTGCTTGAATTCCGCCTGGATTGGAGACATTTGTCACAACTACATCAAAAGTTCCTGTTCGAGCATTATTGTTTTGGATATTGATTTTTCCAGTCGCACGGATGTTTTCAGGTGCTACAGAAACCATCAGCTTCTCGCCACCTGCACCTTGCATCTGGCCATCCTCGTTTAGATAGTAAAGATGAACCTTGTACTCACCTACTGAAAACTTATGATCCTGAGCTCGGACATGTTTTTTGTAGGTACCGTCAGCTTGGCGCTCAGCCGTATACCATTGTACATCGTCTTGGTCGTTAGCAGCTGACCAAGTCGGCAGGTAGACCGCCTTCAGACCATCTGGGGCAACAATGTCAGAAACGACTATATCAAATTCGCCTGTCTGCGGATTGTTGTTCTGAATGGTGATCTTGCCCTGTGGTTGCGCGCGAGTAACCACCGTCTTTGTTGAGCCTGCACCCTGAAGCTGGCCTGAATCATTCACAAAATAGAGATGAACATTATACTCACCAAGGGAGTTCTTGTGGTTGCGGTAGCTGACATGCTTGAAATAGGTTCCATCGGCTCGTCTTTCGGCTGTGTACCATTGCACATCGTCTTGGTCGTTAGCGGTGGACCAGGTTGGAAGACTAACAGACTTCAGGCCATCTGGGGCAACAATATCAGAAACGACAATATCAAATTCACCTGTCTGCGGATTGTTGTTCTGAATGGTAATTTTACCCTGTGGCTGCGCGCGAGTAACAACCGTCTTAGCCGAACCTGCACCCTGCAGCTGACCTGCATCATTCATAAAATAGAGATGAACATTATACTCACCAAGAGAGTTCTTATGGTTGCGGTAGTTGACATGATTGAAATAGGTCCCATCAGCGCGTCTTTCGGCTGTGTACCACTGCACATCGTCTTGGTCGTTAGCAACAGACCAAGTCGGCAAGTAAACAGCTTTTAGACCATCTGGGGCAACAATGTCTGACACGACAATATCAAATTCACCTGTCTGTGGATTGTTGTTCTGAATAGTAATCTTGCCTTGTGGCTGCGCGCGAGTAACAACCGTCTTAGCCGAACCTGCTCCCTGCAGCTGGCCTGCATCATTCACAAAATAGAGGTGCACATTATACTCACCAAGAGAGTTCTTATGATTGCGGTAGCTGACATGTTTGAAATAGGTCCCATCGGCTCGTCTTTCAGCGGTGTACCACTGCACATCATCTTGGTCGTTAGCAGCTGACCAAGTCGGTAGATAAACGGACTTCAGACCATCTGGGGCAACAATATCAGAAACGACAATATCAAATTCACCCGTCTGCGGATTGTTGTTCTGAATAGTGATCTTGCCCTGTGGCTTTTTGACTTCTGCTGCTGCCAAGGGGTGCTCTGCAGCAGAAGCTGGTTGTGCTGGCTGATTAGAAGCATCACTTTTTTCTGAGTTCTCAGCTACAGCAGGTTGATTCTCTGTTGAAGCTACAACATCGCTTTTCGGCTGGGCATTTTCTACAGGATCTGAAGAAGTATACTGAGCACTGGTATCGGAAGACGTAGATATCTGACTAGCTGCAGGACTAACAGCCTCCGGTGCTGGTGCAGCCTTATCCATACTTGACAGACTGGTTTCTGTCACAGTCGGAGTTGTAGCTGTGCTAGCTTGGTTCTCCACAGCCTGGCTGATAGCGACACTGTCAGCTGTCTGACTAGGTGCCAGCTGATCTGCCTGCACTGCTCCACTTCCAAGAAAGGCCAGACCAGTTGCAATCGCTACCGAGACTGCTCCCAGACTGCATTTGCGAATGCCAAAACGAGTAAACTTCTCTGCTCGAGACGCCATCATTTGTCTTTTTTTCATAATAGGATTCTCCTTTTGCAAAAAGGTAAAAAGCAAGCCAATTTTCTGCAAACCAGCTAAAGAATTTTTACTTTTTATTTTTTAAATCGTACGCTTTGATTATATAATAATCGCAAAACGATTACAAGCGAATGAAGAAAATCTAAACATCAAAGAAAGGCTTAGACACTGTATTCTTGCAGCGATTTTTGTTATACTAATGATAGAAAGTTCAGCGAGGATGCAAGATGACCCCAAATAAAGAAGACTATCTCAAGTGTATCTATGAGATTGGCAGCCGCCACAAAAAAATCACCAATAAAGAAATCGCCCAGCTCATGCAGGTTTCACCTCCAGCTGTGACGGAAATGATGAAAAAAATGCTGGCGGAAGAACTTCTGGTCAAGGATAAAAAAGCCGGCTACCTGCTGACTGATTTGGGGCTAAGGCTAGTTTCCGACCTCTATCGCAAGCACCGGCTGATTGAGGTCTTTCTGGTCAATCATCTCGGCTACTCGACTGATGAAATCCATGAGGAAGCCGAAGTCCTAGAGCACACTGTTTCTGAGCGTTTCGTTGAGCGTCTGGATGCCATGCTCCAGTACCCCAAGACCTGTCCTCACGGAGGCACCATCCCAGCCAAGGGAGAGCTTCTGGACGAAGAAAACCAACTGACTCTGGAAGAGGCTTCTGCCCCTGGTGACTATATCATCAAACGCGTACACGACGACTTTGACTTGCTCAAATACTTGGAAAAATATAACCTGCAAATCGGCCAAACCATCACCTTCATCCAATACGATTCTTTCGCTCAGGCCTATCTTCTCAAGACAGAAACCCAAGAAATCCAAATCAATCCTATGATTGCCCAGCAGATTTATGTAGAAAAACTATAAACAGAACCCAGTTTGGACTTTTTAGTCTAAACTGGGTTTTTATTGACAAAAATAAGATGTCAGAATATAATAAGTGTACTTATAAAAATCTAGAGGGGAAGCTAATGGAAAAATCGCAATTTAACTCCATCTACAAGGATGAATACAAAAAATCAACCGGTCTGCTCTTTATCCGTGCCTACCACAAGTGGCATGGGCTGATAAAAAACAAACTGAGAACGATTGATTTGACCCATCCCCAGTTTGTCGTTCTGACCACTCTTGCAGCGCTTCTGCGTCAGCGAGAATGGGTGAGTCAGACCCATATTGCCCAATTTTCTGACATGGATGTTATGACCATATCCCAAATCATCCGCCTCTTGGTCAAGAAAGGTTTGATCATGCGGGAAGTCCATCCCAAGGACAGCCGTGCCAACATCATACTTCTAACGGATACGGGGCTTCAAAAGGTCAACCAAGCCCTTCCTCTGGTAGAAAGCATTGATCAGGCGTTCTTTGGAAAATTAGAAAATAATACAGAAACATTAAACCAACTCTTAATCAAACTGGAGGCAGAAAATGACTAGATTTTGGATTGGTGTCGTATCAAAAGAACACGTCCTAAGAGGTGTAGAAGGTGGATTTTGCCAAGTCTGCCATGGTAAGAAAGCACCGCTGAACCGAATGAAAAAGGGGGACTATCTTCTGTACTACAGCCCCAAGTATCAACTGAACGGTCAGGAAAAATTGCAGGCCTTTACAGCAGTTGGCAAGATTCTAGATGACACTGCTTATCAAGTAGAGATGTTTGAAGGCTTTTTCCCATTTCGGCGAGATGTCAGCTACTACCAGCCTGTCAAAGACTGCCCCATTGAGCAAGTCCGACAACATCCTCAGTGGCGCCAATATGCTTCTCAGATAAGATACGGACATTTCGAAGTTTCGAAGGACTTCTTCCTTTATGTTTTTAAGCAAATGAAACTGGACAGCCCTGCAAATCAGTAGAAGCAGCTTCGTTTGACTTACACCTAAACCTTTGCTCACCTGTCATTAAATCTAAAGTTCCGATTCTCAAGGAAAATCGGAACTTTTTGATTTGAAGTGAAATTATCGATTTATCAAATCAGCATAAAAGCAAATAAACTACCCGTAATCACATTTACTAAAGCATGTATAATCCAGCTAGCTAAAATGGAGCCATCAGATTTCTTTTCATTGACAAAGCCCATATAAGCCGCGATGCCACCCGTACACAAAATGATGAGCAGGGTTTGCTGCCAAGAGAGCACTGTTATAGACATTAAGCCATGGAGCAGACCAAAAAGAGCAGCTTGTATGGTGTTGGCTACCACAAAGGATAAGCGGCTAGCCAATCTCTTTAAAAGAAAACCTCTGAATAGCAGTTCTTCCGACAGAGAAGTTTGAAAAATACCATAAATCAAAACAGCTGGCAAGGCTTGAAAGCCTAGGCCTGAGAAATTCGAAGTCGCTGTATCCAGATTTTTTACAGCAGGATATACTAGCAAAAACGAAAGAAGCAAGAAAGATAGCGAACCCAACAAAATCCACAGCCAGATCTTTCGGCTGCCAGCATCTTTTAGTGGTTTTAAGCCAAGCCATTCTAAAAATGGACTTTTTCTTCTAGCACTTATCAACCACCAAACAAAAGGAAGAAAAGCAAACAAAGCAATTTGAATCAGAGCATTCAGCATCTGTTGAACTAGATTTTCCATGATAAGAGACTCCTTTCTTTTCTTTAATATGATTATACAAGACAAACTTCAAGAATTTATAAAGTAATTCTAAAATATTTCTAAAGAATGAAAGAAATCATAAACATAAACAAATCAAGGATTATCGCCACTTCCACTTGCCTACTATGCTTCTCATTTTTGGACTAAATGATGTCAAAAACTCTTTAAAAACTTATCTCAACAATATAAGAAAAGTTGCAGATAAAAATAAGGCGATGAGTTTAAAAAATAGAAAACTGACAATGCGTTAAAGGAGGAAAAAGGTCCTAAAATTTTAGCACACAAAGTCAAATTTTCAACCTACCTTTCCTAGATAATTTTCTTTTTAGTCAAAGTCTCCCAACTCCTGCTCATCCACTTCCTACCCCTAGGGGCCTCAATTTTGCAGGCTTAGTACCATGCCAAAAGCTGTTTTTCCCTTCTTGCCAACCCGCTTACATTTTGCTACAATGATGTCAAAAATCAGTAAGGAAAAATTATGCCACAACAACTCTTTAAAGAATTTGCCCAGCTAGATCAAGTGGAAGCTATTGTTCTCGGTGGCTCTCGTGCTGGACAGCATTTTGACAAAGACTCAGACTATGATGTTTATATCTACTTGACAGGTTCCATTGCTCCCCTGACTCGACGCGATATCCTCAGCAAGTACTGCTCCTACATGGAAATCGGCAATCAGTTTTGGGAACTAGAGGATGACTGTGTTCTAAAGAGTAAGATCGAAATTGAGCTCATTTACCGTACACTGGACAGCTTTGATAAAGACCTCCAGACTGTAGTCCTAGACCACCAAGTCCAGAATGCCTATACCACCTGTATGTGGCACAATCTGCTCCACAGTAAAATCATCTACGACCGAAATGGTCACTATGAGGCACTTCAGAACAAGTACAGACGACCTTATCCAGCTGAGCTCAAAAAGAATATTATTAAGAAGCAGCTCCTCCTACTCGATCAAGCCATGCCAGCTTTCTCCAAACAAATAGAAAAAGCGCTCAAGCGTCAGGACCTGCTCAGCATCAATCACCGTAGCAGTGAATTTTTTGCTTCCTATTTTGACTTGCTCTTCGCTCTAAACGAACAGACGCACCCTGGAGAAAAGAGAATGCTGGAGTTTGCAAAAACCAATTGCTCGCTATTGCCTCAGCATTTTGAAGAAAATATACAGACCTATTTTCAAAAACTCTACACTGAGCCCGCTGAAGCCATAAAGCTTATCAATCAGCTAGTAACGACCATCAAAGAAATCATTCCTCAAGAAATGATTGATGGTTTTTAGAAATGTTGTAGGAAATTATACATTCATTGCTACAGAAGCAAAAAAATTAGGAGTTTGAACACTAGTGTTCAAACTCCTTTTCATACTTCTTCTCAGCGATTCTTCGTATCCAAGATAATGGTTACTGGACCATCATTAACTAGTTCTACCTGCATGTCTGCCCCAAAAATCCCCGTCCGAGTCAGCACCTCCTGCTGCAAGGCAAGATTGAAAGCATCATAAAAACTGCTAGCCATCTCTGGCGGAGCCGCCTTGACAAAGGCTGGCCGATTACCCTTTTTGGTATCTGCATACAGAGTGAACTGGGAAATGGACAAAATCTCTCCGCCAATGTCCTTGATAGACAGGTTCATCTTGCCCTCAGCATCGGAAAAAATCCGCATATTGACAATCTTTCTGACTGCATAATCCATATCCTCTTGACTATCGTCAGGCCCTATGCCTACTAGGAGCAGGAGACCTTGTCCAATACTGTTGTGCAGCTGCTGGTCAATGCTGACCTGAGCACGTTTCACGCGCTGAATCACTATTTTCATATCTTTTCCTTTGATTTAACGGTAACTTACAGCTCAATAATGATTTCCGAAAAGAATCAGCCATTAGTCCGCTTGACCGAGTAGACCTCTGGCACGCTCTTAATCTTATCCACCACCGTCGTCAGCATGGACAGATTAGCAATACCAAAAGAAACGTGGATATTAGCAAATTTCATATCCTTGGTTGGCTGAGCATTTACCGTTGAAATATTTTTAGTGGTATTGGACAGAACCTGCAACACATCATTGAGGAGGCCAGACCTGTTGAGACCGTATATATCAATGTGAGCCGTGTACTCTTTGGTCGTGTTGTTGTCTTCCCATTCCACATCAATCAGTCGCTGCTCGTAATTTTCCTGGGCCTTGAGATTCATGCAGTCCTGCCGGTGAATGGCTACACCGCGTCCTTTGGTAATATAGCCGACAATATCATCACCTGGCACAGGATTACAGCATTTGGCAATCCGGATAAGGAGACCAGACGCCCCCTGAATGACTACACCGCCTTCGTGCTTAACCTTAAGTGTGTCTTTTTTGTTTTCGACCTTGACCTCGCCGCCCTTGACCAATTCCTCCGCTTCTGCTCTGGCCTTGGCACGTTCTTCCTCACGACGCTCTTTTTCTGTCAAACGATTGAAAATACTAATGGCACCAATCTCACCGAAGCCAATCGCCGCAAAAAGCGCCTCTTCAGTCTTATAACTTGTCTTCTGCAGCACTTCTTCCATGTGCTTCTTGTCCATGTACTTATTAGCTACATAGCCATGCTCCTGGAATTGAGCCTGCAAGAGCTCTCGGCCTTTGGAAATAGACAGCTCCTTGTCTTGATTTTTAAAGAACTGACGGATTTTATTTCTAGCCTTGCTGGTCTTGACAATATTGAGCCAGTCGCGGCTAGGACCGAAGGAGTTAGCATTGGTGATGATTTCCACCTGATCACCTGTCCTGAGCTTGGTTGTCAGAGGAACCATGCGGCCATTGACCTTGGCTCCTGTGGCTTTCTCACCGACCTTGGTATGGATCTCATAGGCAAAGTCAATGGGACCCGAGTCCTTAGGCAGAGAACGCACTGCTCCATCCGGTGTGAAGACGTAGATTTCCTCAGCCAGATAGCTCTCCTTGACCGAGTCAACGAAATCCTTAGCATTGTTAGACTGGTCTTGCAGCTCCATCAACTCCTTGATCCAGTTCATCCCGATGGCCGATTCTCTGCTGTCTACATGTCCCTTGATGCCTTTCTTGTAAGCCCAATGGGCCGCAACCCCATACTCAGCGACCTCATGCATTTCCTTGGTCCGAATCTGAAACTCAATCGGACCTTTGGGGCCATAAACGGTCGTATGGATGGACTGGTAACCATTGGCCTTGCGGTTTGCAATATAATCCTTGAACCGCCCCGGCATCGGCCGCCAAAGTTCATGAATGTAGCCCAGCATGGCATAAACATCACTTTGAGTATCCAAGATACAGCGAATAGCAATCAGATCATAAATCTCATCAAAACGCTTCTTCTTGTCCTGCATCTTGCGATAGATCGAGTAGATATGCTTGGGCCGGCCATAAATCTTACCGTGCAGATTGCGCTCGCCAGCATAGGTCTCAATCTTCTGAACCACCTCTTCTACCAGAGCTTCACGCTCCCGACGCTTCTCCTTCATCATGTGGGAAATTTTGTAAAATTCCACTTCATTGAGATAACGGAAAGACAAATCCTCCAGCTCCCACTTGACACTGGAAATCCCTAAGCGATGAGCCAAGGGTGCGTAGATCTCCATTGTTTCTCTGGAAATCCGCTCCTGCTTATCCTTGCGTAGGTGCTTGAGCGTCCGCATATTGTGGAGACGGTCTGCCAGCTTGACCAAAATAACCCGGATATCCTCTGACATGGCCATGAGCATCTTACGGTGATTTTCTGCCAGCTGCTCCTCGTGGGATTTGTACTTGACCTTACCCAGTTTGGTAACCCCATCCACAATCACGCGCACATCAGTCCCAAACTCTCTTTCCAAATCATCCAGCGTCGCACGGGTATCCTCAACCACATCATGCAGAAAGCCGCAGGCGACCGTTACTGCGTCCAGCTTGAGCTTGGCCAAAATCCCTGCCACCTGAATGGGATGTACGATATAAGGCTCGCCTGACCTGCGAAACTGCCCACTATGACAGTCAATCGCATAGATCAAAGCTTTCTGTATAAAGGCTACATCCTCCGCAGCCAGATATTTTCTCGTAAGGGCCAATACCTGATCGCCCGTCAAATTCACTTCTTTTGGCATCTCGTCTCTCCAATTCCTGCCTACTATTTTATCACTTTTAACCCGATATGAAAACCTAGAAGACGGTTCATATAAAAACCCGCCTTAAACGGGCGGGTTGTGGTGAAGAAAGTGATGAACTTCTTCCTTGATAAATTGACAATAAGCGTAGACAAGGTAGCAAGTAGATGCCACACCCAAAAGGGCGACAAACAACTCAAATAAGGCAGACATAGTCATGGCGAACCTCCTCTCCTTATCAGGCAAAATGCAGATACGCTTCCCAGCTTAGGCAGTCTGATTTTTTCCGTTTTATTTTCCTTTCTGACTTACCCAAGTGAGTTCATCACTATTATACCAAAATACGAAAGCGGATACAAGGCAGTGAGACAGCTGCTCCTAATAATGATTTTATCAAAGTAGATAACATGCTAAATTTGAAGCATCTAAAGTAGGAATGTCACTGTTAACAAATTTTTTTCCTCTTAATTTGACACGGTTTCTCTAAATGAATAAACATTGTCGTAGTTGACAGTTACTGAATAATAGTAATAATCGTCGTTTCGGTTTGAGCTTCCAAAACCTAAAGTTGCCTGTTCTCTTTCGTTTTTGTGAAAATACTGATTGATAGTTTGATTTTGAACCGAATAATCAATATCAAACGCCCCGTTGTTGCCATTATAACTTTTGGATTTCATAGATAAAGAAGATAGAAAAGACTGATTAATTGTTAACTTTTGAAATAAGAATCCATCAAAAGGCCATAATTCTTTCGCTTTCTCCTCATCAGAAAAGACAAAATTGCTGTCTATATAATCAACTCTTATTGTTTCTTCTGGCTTTTCAGTAATATCATCAGAAGCCCGTGTCTTGGTTAGCACTCCAGAAATTGTGTGATTACTACTATCTCCTTGTAAAGTGATTTCAATAAGATAGGTCCCCCGTTTGATATACACTTGCTCTACTTTAAATCCATCCGGAAATTGCTTAAACAAATCAAATAGATTTTCAGTGGGATAGACGCGACTCATTTCAGCTACCTGATTCTCAATCCAATCTCGGGTGCTCTTTTCTCCACATCCTATTAATCCTATCATCACTCCCCCTAAAAATAATATTTTGAGAAAAATCCGCTTTTTCATGATATTTTCCTTGTTTATTATACTTAATAAAGTACTTATTTCAGTCACTGTATAGTGTACCATAAATTTTAAAACTCTATTTTATTCTACCTTCATCCGATTATTCACTTATCCTCTGATGTCTTCATTCAGTATTTTCAAACTAATATTAGAAAGCATAAAAGCTCTAAACTGGAAATTTCTTCTTGATGATAGCGTTTTAATATAGTATAATATAAGTCTGAAATTCATTTTAACAAAGGAGATATTATGTCTAAATCATCCCTTCAAAAAACGGTTGTGCTTTTGAGCGCAGCAGCTCTTGCGGCAGCTGTAAATGCTGTTCAGGCTGATGAGAATGCTCCAGCTGTCACTGACAATACTGCTCCAGTAGAAAGCAGCGCAGCGGAAGCAAAACCAACGACTGCTGCAAGTCCTACTGAGACTACTGCGACAACAGAGAGCACGGAGCCTAGCTCTGCTATTTCCCCAGAAAATGCTAGTGGAAATACTGATGCTCTGATGGCTATGGCTCGCAATGTAGCAGCTACTGAGGATACTAAGCCCGTGGAGGGACAGACTGTTGATGTGCGTATCTTGGCAACAACCGATCTCCATACCAACTTGGTCAACTACGACTACTATCAGGACAAGCCGGTGGAGACTTTGGGACTGGCTAAAACAGCCGTGCTGATCGAGAAGGCCAAGAAAGAAAATCCAAACGTCCTCTTGGTCGACAATGGCGATACCATCCAAGGAACGCCGCTGGGAACCTATAAGGCAATTGTAGATCCTGTGGAGAAGGGCGAACAGCACCCTATGTACGCTGCCTTACAAGCTCTGGGCTTCGAAGCTGGTACGCTAGGGAACCATGAGTTTAACTATGGTCTGGACTATCTGAACCGCGTGATTGAGACAGCTGGCCTGCCTATTGTCAATGCCAATGTGCTGGATCCAGCGACTGGTAAATTCATCTATCAGCCTTACAAAATCATCGAAAAGACCTTTACGGATACTCAGGGACACTTGACGACTGTCAAGATTGGTGTGACTGGGATTGTACCGCCGCAGATTCTCAACTGGGATAAGGCGAACCTAGAAGGAAAAGTGGTTGTTCGCGATTCTGTTGAGGCTATTCGAGACATCATTCCTGAGATGCGCAAGGCTGGTGCAGACATCACTTTGGTACTTTCTCACTCTGGTATCGGAGATGACAAGTATGAAAAAGGCGAGGAAAATGAAGGTTATCAAATCGCTAGCCTGCCAGGTGTGGATGCTGTTGTAACGGGCCATTCCCACGCAGAATTCCCAAGCGGAAACGGAACTGGCTTCTACGAAAAATACCCTGGCGTAGACGGTGTCAACGGTAAAATCAACGGTACTCCAGTAACCATGGCTGGAAAATACGGCGACCATCTGGGCGTCATTGACCTCAAGCTAAACTATACCGATGGCAAATGGAAAGTCACTGACAGCAAGGGCTCTATCCGCAAGGTAGATACCAAGTCTAATGTAGCCGATCAGCGCGTCATTGACATTGCCAAAGAATCCCACCAAGGGACTATCAACTATGTCCGCCAGCAAGTCGGTACTACGACTGCACCCATTACAAGCTACTTCTCTCTGGTCAAAGACGATCCATCCGTGCAAATCGTCAATAATGCTCAGCTTTGGTATGCTAAGCAAGAGCTGGCTGGCACGCCTGAAGCCAATCTTCCTATCCTGTCTGCAGCAGCGCCTTTCAAGGCAGGAACTCGTGGGGACGCAACGGCTTACACAGACATTCCAGCTGGCCCTATTGCCATCAAGAATGTAGCAGACCTCTATCTCTACGATAATGTCACAGCTATCCTCAAGGTCAACGGTGCCCAGCTCAAAGAATGGTTGGAAATGTCAGCTGGACAATTCAATACCATTGATCCAAATAATAGCCAACCGCAAAATCTTGTCAATACTGACTACCGGACTTATAACTTTGATGTTATCGACGGTGTTACCTATGAGTTTGACATTACCCAGCCGAACAAATACGACCGCGAAGGCAAACTGGCCAACCCAAATGCCAGCCGGGTCCGTAATCTGAAATACCAAGGCAAAGAGATTGACCCCAATCAGGAATTTATCGTCGTGACCAACAACTACCGGTCTAACGGTAATTTCCCTGGTGTTCGAGAAGCCAGCCTCAACCGTCTGCTCAATCTGGAAAACCGCCAAGCTATCATCAACTATATCTTAGCTGTCAAAAATATCAATCCAAGTGCAGATCAAAACTGGCATTTCGCTGATACCATCAAGGGACTGGACCTGCGCTTCCTGACAGCTGATAAGGCCAAGAACTTGATTGGTACAGACGGAGACATCGTCTATCTAGCAGCTTCTGCCCAAGAAGGATTTGGCGAATACAAATTCGTCTATGTCGCACCGAAAACTGAACCGGTTCCTATTGAGCAGCCAAGCCGTCCGACTATCGCAGTCGAAGCAGTCAATCTGCAGCATAGTAGAGTAGACTTCCCTGTCTTGACTGCTGTTGACCCAAGCACAAACAAGCAAGCGTCCCACAGACAGGCAGGAGCAGAAAGCTTCCCAGCAACCGGAGAAAAGACATCCTCACTTGGACTCTTGGGACTTGTCATGACCGGACTTGCAGGAATCTTCGCCTTTAAAAAACGTGAAAGACAATAATGATTAAAAAATCAGCAGCCAAAATGGCTGCTGATTTTGCTTTTTAAAGACTGTCATTGCTCAATTCCAACAAAACACTGACTGCGGTCAAGGCATAGAGCGGAGCGGTTTCAGCACGCAGGATACGTGGACCTAGACCAGCTGACACAGCCCCTGCTTGGCGAAAGACTGCTATTTCATCTGGCGATAGTCCGCCCTCCGGTCCGAAGATAAAGAGAACTTTTGCTCCGGCTGGCAAGCCCGACAGAGCCCGGACTAGAGCTGCAGATTCTCCTGCTTTGGCCGATTCTTCATAGGCCACGACGATCGTGTTAAATTGACCGAGCTGGGCAAGAAAATCTGCCTTTTTATCAAAAAGCCGAACCTCTGGAATCAGATTGCGCTTACTCTGCTCTGCTGCTCCCTGAGCAATTTTCTCTAGCTTTTCACTCTTTTTAGCCAGCTTTTTGCCATCCCACTTAGCCACCGACCAGTCAGCTGGAAAGCCCCAGAGAGCACAGGCTCCTAGCTCCGTTGCCTTTTGAGTGATAAATTCCAACTTATCACCCTTGGGAAAGCCTGAAGCAATGGTCACTTGAACCGGCAGCTCGGTATTGTCTGCTAACTCCTCCACGATTTCCAAGCTCTGCTGGCCGGGGTCTAACACCCGAGCCAGCCGTTTCACACCATCATCAAAGACTAATGTGACTTGTTCGTCCTCTTTGAGCCGCATGACTGAAAACATATGTTTGGCCGTGTCCTTATCCGTGACTAGCAGAGGAGACTGAGGGCTTCCTTTTATAAAATACTGCTGCATCTAACCACCTATCACGCCTGAAATGTCCTGCGTTTTCTTAAAGACACAGGCATTCCATTCGCCCTGAATCATATGCGTTTCCAGGAAAAATCCTGCCGTTTCTGCTGACTCGCGCACCATTTCCCACTTCTCAGAAATAATCCCACTCATAATCAGATAGCCCTCATCCTTGACCAGACGGTAGGCATCCTCTGTCAGATGGATGAGAATATCTGCCAAGATATTGGCAACTATAACATCCGCCTTGATTTCCACACCTCGGAGAAGATCCCCCGGCGCTACATGGATGTTCTCCATATCAGGGTTGAGCTCAATATTTTCCTGTGCCACGCGCACAGCCACCTCGTCTAAATCATAGGCGTAGATGTCCTTAGCACCTAAGAGAGAGCTGGCAATGGAGAGGACGCCACTGCCTGTACCCACATCCAGCACAGTTTCTCCGCCTCGCAAGACCTGCTCCAGCGCAAAGAGGCTCATCTTGGTCGTCGGGTGAGTGCCCGTACCAAAGGCCATGCCAGGATCCAGCTTGATAATCTTCTCACCAGCTGTCGCTTCATACTCCGTCCAGGACGGCACAATAGTCAAGTCGTGGGTGATCCGAGCCGGCTCAAAGTACTTCTTCCAGTTGTCCGCCCAGTCTTCCTCAGCCAGTTCCTGCCGAGTGAGCTGAATATCTCCCGTCTCCAAGCCGAAGCCATCCAGCTCAGCCAGTCGCTCATTGGCCTGGGCCGCAACAGCCTCTATATCCACAGAATCTGGGTAGTAGCCCGTAATCCTGACCCGCTCGCTCTGCTCAACTTCTGGAAAAAGCTCACCATACTGGTCGACCTGCCCCAGATAATCTGCGCTGTCATCAATAGCTACACCCTGACTGCCCAGCTCAATCAGAATATTAGAGGCTGCTTCCTCCGCCTCACGCTTCACTTCAATCGTTAATTCCTGCCAAGTGTCCATCATTAAAATACCAAGCCCGTAAAACACAAAGCCAAAATAGGAAATTCTCTGACAATGCTTGCGTCTAAGAGAACCTTATCTTTTTGGAACAGTGTTTAGGGCGGGTTCAGTTTAGAAATTTAACTGAACAATCCTTTCTTTGTTTATTTCATTGTCTTCGTCATGTAAACCATATCCATGCCCTCTTTTTCAGGCTCAGTATGAGTCTGATGATAGCCGTTTTTCTCATAAAAAGCTACCATGCCTTTATCCTGGAAAACCGTACACAAATCCCATTGCCTAATGGTGGAGAATTTCTCCTCTATCAGACCAAGCCCCTCAGAGCCATATCCTTTATTCTGGTACTCTGGCAAAATCGCCACTGTTCCAATCCAGCCCGCTGTCTGTTCATCATTTGTATTCAAGCGAATAAAGCCCAGAATCTTCTCGTCGTCTTTGACAAAATAATAAAAACTATTGGGCCGCTCAACCAGCTTCCAGCGAATCCGCTCTCGCTCCTCCAGATAGGGGTCGTATTGATCCTGATATTTCTCATAAACAGCCTTAAAACTTGCTCGCTGAATGGCAATAATGGTTTCTAAATCCTCAGCTCCCGCCCGTTCAATATAAATCATGCTCACACCTCCAAATAATCGCTCAACCTGTCCTGTAGCTGCGGAATAACCTTTTTATCTGATAAGAACTGGCTCACATCCATCATCTGATAAGCCTGTCCCTCATCGCCAAAGGCGATGCTGGCAAATTCTTCCTGAGTGATGGTTCCCACCATAAAAATAGAAGTTTCGTCAGGATCAAGCATTCCTTGATATTCCTTAGCCCAGACAATGGAAGCTTCTTCAAGCTTCAAACCAAGCTCTTCGAAAACTTCTCTTTGGGCGCATTCAAAAGGCGTCTCCTCACCCTCGCGGCCACCTCCCGGCAACTCCCACATATTGGGCCAAGGAATGGTTGAAATATCGTCTCGCAAGATAGTCAGTAGCTTATCATCACAGAGCAAGGCAATCTTGCAGCCAGAAAATTCCATTTGTTTGTGCAGTAAATCTAGTCCTTCTGCATTTGCCATAAGCGCCTCCTAATACCTCGGATAGGAATAAAAGTCAGTCTCAGTCAAATCTGCTCTGCCATTTTCAAAAGCCTCAGCATTCCAAGCCAGCTCAAACTCTGCTGCCTCTGGATCAGCTAAAAACTCCATGAGTGCATCGAGACCAGACTCAGCTGTTTGGGTTAGAAAATCCACGAAATAAGCCAGAAACTCCCGTGACAGCCCCTTTTTAGGCTCATAGGGCAGGGCTGCCAGATAGTCCTCAGCCTCAAAACGAGACTTGATTGGATTATAGAAAAGCACGGCTTCCTCAAAGTAAATATCCTCAGCCGAGGCATTGCCCTCAGCATCAACGGTCTCAATCCCGCCTGGATTTTGCACCTCAAGGAGAAAGGCCACTTCCACTGCGTGATTTTTCTTATCCCAGTTTATCTCATAGTCAAAAGGAAAGCTCTTCCCCATTTCCTCGTCCAATATCTCCAAAAAACCGTACTTAGCCATGATTTCCTCTTTTCATTGTGATAAAATATTACTATCTACAATAGTAACACAAAAAACCAAGAAAAACACTTGCAGAAAGGAAATCTTATGCCAGAAAACCTCGCCCTGCGCATGCGGCCTACTGACATTGATCAGATTATCGGTCAGCAGCATCTGGTCGGACCTGGAAAAATCATCCGTCGCATGGTTGAAGCCAACCGCCTGTCCTCGATGATTCTCTACGGGCCACCCGGCATCGGCAAAACCTCCATCGCTTCGGCTATTGCCGGCACAACTAAATATGCCTTTCGGACCTTTAATGCGACGGTAGATAGCAAGAAACGCCTACAAGAGATTGCTGAAGAAGCGAAATTTTCCGGCGGACTGGTGCTCCTGCTAGACGAGATTCACCGCTTGGACAAGACCAAGCAAGACTTTCTGCTGCCGCTCTTAGAAAGCGGTCTGGTCATCATGATTGGAGCGACGACAGAAAATCCTTTCTTCTCTGTCACCCCTGCCATCCGAAGCCGGGTTCAGATATTTGAGCTTGAGCCCCTCAGCAACGACGACATCCGAAAAGCCATCCAGCTAGCCTTGACGGATAAGGAACGAGGATTTGATTTCCCAGTGGAGCTAGACGATGAGGCTCTGGATTTCATTGCTATCTCTACCAACGGAGACCTGCGCTCCGCCTATAACTCGCTGGACCTAGCCGTACTCTCTACCCCAGAAGATAGCAAGGGCATTCGCCACATCACGCTCGATGTCATGGAAAACAGCCTGCAAAAGAGCTATATCACCATGGATAAGGACGGGGATGGCCATTACGATGTCCTCTCTGCCCTACAGAAGTCTATCCGTGGCTCCGATGTCAATGCCAGTCTCCACTACGCAGCACGCCTCATTGAGGCAGGAGACCTGCCTAGCCTAGCTCGACGTTTGACCGTTATCGCTTACGAAGATATTGGCCTAGCAAATCCTGACGCTCAAGTCCATACCGTTACAGCTCTGGAGGCAGCTCAGCGGATCGGTTTTCCTGAAGCTCGTATCCTTATTGCCAATATTGTCATCGATCTAGCTCTATCGCCCAAGTCCAACTCAGCCTATCTGGCCATGGACAAGGCCTTAGCTGACTTACGAAAGAATGGAAATCTTCCCATTCCCCGCCACTTACGCGACGGACACTATGCCGGCAGCAAGGAATTGGGCAACGCACAGGACTATCTCTACCCTCACTCCTATCCTGGCAATTGGGTCAAGCAGGACTATCTGCCCGACAAGATAAAAGACGCCAATTATTTCACTCCTAATGAGAATGGTAAATACGAGCGAGCCCTTGGGATGACTAAGGATAAGATTGATGACTTAAAAAAATGATGACATCGTTTGCAAAAAATCACATTTTTCTCTTGAATTTTTCAAAATTTATGGTATTATAATTATAGAAACGCTGTGGTGTACGACTTCACACTTAAGTGTTGACCGACTATTTTTTGTATTATTAGGGAAACAAAAGACTTCTAACAGCATGCAAGCCGTGTCACGCGGAAGCAGCTTCAGTTAGAGCGAGTTGCCCACCTGCTTAATTGCGCGGGTTCAATACAAATCGTGAAGGTCCGGCACCAATACAGCTTTTTCTATTGCCTCCTTAGCTCAGCTGGCAGAGCAGCGGACTCTTAATCCGTGGGTCGCAGGTTCGATCCCTGCAGGGGGCATCTAAATCAACAGGAAAAAGCCTTGATTTATAAGGCTTTTTTGCTTGTCTATAACTGATTTGCCCCATCATTTGCCCCACATTTTTTTATGAGCAATCTTTCCAAACATCTCTAATTTGATTAAATTCTTCAAAAATTTTCTCTTCTAAAGTGTGTCCATATACTTCTACTAACATTGAAATATCTCTATGCCCTAGAATTTTTGCAATAACTCCAAGGTCAAATCCTTTGTGCCAGAGGTAGCTTCCATAGGTATGACGTGCTCCTTTTGTCGTGATAATTGGATAAATATCTAATTCATTTAAAAGAACACTCAAAGCTTTATTGACACTTGCAATATCTGGTACCAAGTGAATATATCCATAATGCTGAAAAATCATTTTATACCTATTCTTGATTCCTAGCTCTTTATTAGCCTTCTCTTGTTCAATTTTTAGGGCTTGTAATATCTTAATACATTCTTCGTCTATCGGTACCATCCGAATGGACGTTTTGTTTTTTGGAGGGACAAATTTATGAGAAAGGGTATTAAACCTCCTATATGTTTTTAGCAGTCCTCTGTCAAAGTCAACTTCATTCCAAGTTAACGCTATTAACTCTCCAAACCTCATGCCTGTTTTTAATAGAAAATAGACGATATAAGGAACAATTGAACGTTGGTAATCAAATTTTCTCTTTACTGCTAAAAGTAAATCCAGATAGTCCTTTTCTGTATGTAAATATTTCTCTTCTGTCATCTGTTGTTCTTTGGATGAAAATAACTCGACATGTTGTGTAAAATCATCTATTAGAACTTTGTCTGCAATTGCCATTTGGATGCTCTGATGAATCCCAGTATTCAATCTACCAAGAAAATTTCTACCAACTGTTTGTCCATACTTATTCATAATTCTTTGGTATTCACTCGCACGAATTTGAGTGACTTTTTTATTTCCAAATAATCTTTCAATTGTGTTTTTACGGAGAAGATATTTTTTCTTTGTCTCTTCCGACCTACTACTCGGTATAATTTTTAGTTCAAGCCATTCTTGATATAGATCGACAAGAGAAATATCTCTAGAAATTCTTTTCCCTAAACGAAGTTCTTGCAGAATCGGTTCAGCTTCTGACTCTGCAAGTTTTTTTGTTTTAAAACCGCTATTATGAACAACTGTTTTCCCTTCGCTACGAATTTCATAGGTCCATAAATTACTATCTCCTCGCTTTCGATAACGAACACTTGCCATATTACGCCACCTCAGTTCCTAGAATCTCATTTACAACACTTTTTGGAACAACCATCAAACGTTTGCGATTATAAAATGTATAGCCTCGTGAGACAAGTAATTCTCTTGCCTGATGAATGATATCATTTGCTGTATGAGGGCGATAGCCCATTTCAATTAATTCTTTGTTACTAATTAAATTATTGTCCATAGTTATCCTCCTTATTTATTTTCTAAATTCAGAAACTCGCCTACAAGTAGTTGTAATTCTGCATTTAATTTAGGGAGATTCTGTATTAATACTTCTTTTAGTTCTTCCGCAAATTGATTCGTTTCTTCTCTCAATAGTTTGCGGACTCTTGTTTTTTTCTTTTTGATGCTGTCTGATTTTAAATTTGGAAAAGCCAATGATAACAGTTCAGGATTGTTGAGAAAGATAATTGTAAATGCTCTTTGCTCCACTCGAATATGTTCTAGCTTATAAAATCCGAAATTATCAAGTCGATTCATAACATCTTGGACCATCTCCTCACCAATCGCTTTGGTTCTAAGTTGGAATTCCAGTCTCCACCAAAACGGATTTACAGCCAAATCTAGCTTCTCATCGCGCTTGTGAGCAATGATTTCTTTATTCTTATCATATAACCTAACTTGTACATTACTACCGCTAGAACCCCAATATTTCGTCTCTAATTCACCCCCTCTACCATAGAAGACCTTATGGGTAACACCACCTTTAATATGTTGCAAATTAACGATTTCAGGCCTATTGAAAATGTCAAATGCCAAATCAAAACGAGACAAACGTACTGTCAATGAATTCAATCTAGCAAAGTACATTAATTGCCTCCATACTTTCATTCCATCAAATTCTTTTAAAGTATTAGGATTGAAATCAATTCGAATCAATTGTTCATTTCCATAAGTGGATAATTGAAAAAATATAATATTGATTGAATCATACTCATTAAAATCTTTAGCTAAAGTAAAGACATCATCTCGTACGTTATCATGTATTTCAAATGAATCAACTCTTGTACTTATTGCCTGTTTCAGATTTTTAAAAATTTGTCTTAGGGAACCAATGTCTGTATCCCAGATAACCGTTAATCTATCAATACTGACATCTAACCGCTGTACTAATTCTCCTACATCACATCGTTCTTGAATACTTTTTAAATCTTGTATAGAAACCAACAAAATTGTCCCCCCTTCTTTTAGATTTTTTAGGTTTCAGAAACACCGTCAAATCAACGATTGCTCGTTCCGTCGTTCTTTGGGCGTTGCCCTAAGTGTACCTTTTTGCTGGCTGTTAGAATAGCCAGCTTTTGCTTGGCTAGAAATTGTCTGGACGGCAGTCTTCAGGACTTCGCCTGACTTCCCGTCAGGCTCGTCCCTTGTCCTTGTCCACACAATTTCTAGCTCCAAGGCTTCGAATAGTCATAAGTCATAGTCTCATCCTCAACTTCCTCCTCACTCACTGTCCCTAAACTTATGAACTATTTTTATCGTTTATAACTTATTTTTAAGTTATAAATATATTTTATAAAAAATATTTTAGTTAGTCAACTAAAAACTTGATTTGTAAGTTTATAGGTGATAAAATAAGTTAAAAATAAAAATAGGAGTTTCCCATGACCTTTATTATTCAAAATTTTGGACCCAATTTGGCACGACTACGCATAGAAAAAGGGGTAAGCCAAACTCAACTAGCTGAAGATTTAGGAATCGGTAAACAGTCCATCTCTGATTACGAAAAACAAAAAAGCTATCCTA
>NZ_LSJN01000031.1:0-221 GCF_001557225.1 Streptococcus sp. CCH8-C6 | reverse complement strand
GAAGAAGTGAGCGAAACTGAAGTTCTGAAACATGGCAGCAAGACCGTTGAGAATCCGGAATTGGCTAAGGGAGTTCGTCAAGTGAAGACAGCTGGTCAAGATGGTAGCAAGGTTACGACTTATACGGTAACGAAGAAGGACGGCAAAGAGGTTTCTAAGGTTCAAAAGGGCGAGCCAGTAGTGACAGCAGCGATTGATGAAGTGGTTGAAGTCGGTACAAA
>NZ_LSJN01000030.1:0-388 GCF_001557225.1 Streptococcus sp. CCH8-C6 | reverse complement strand
CGTGAACTGAAATCAATTCACCAACGTTTTCAGCTGCAGCTGCTCCAGCATCTGTTGCAGCTTTGACTGCGCCGACATCTCCACGAACCATTACAGTTACCAAACCAGCACCGACTTGTTCTTTACCAATCAAAGTTACGTTAGCGGCTTTGACCATTGCATCAGCTGCTTCGATTGCGCCGACGAGTCCTTTTGTTTCTACCATTCCTAATGCATTTGCGTTTGCCATGTTTATTTCCTCCAATTATTTTCTTGTTTTTAATTTTATCCGAAAGTCTGTAATCTTATTCTTGATGAGGCAAGATTACTTCCACTTCAGCATGTGGACGTGGGATTACGTGAACTGAAATCAATTCACCAACGTTTTCAGCTGCAGCTGCTCCAGCAT
>NZ_LSJN01000003.1:0-218 GCF_001557225.1 Streptococcus sp. CCH8-C6 | reverse complement strand
GCAATAAAGTGCTCACTACATTATCGAACATGTTTACCAATCTGAACTTAACAGATATGGAAACCTGTTATAAACTTTTCCGCAGAGAAATTATTCAACGGATTGAGTTGAAAGAAACACGTTTTGGTTTTGAGCCGGAAGTAACAGCGAAGATTTCACGACAACCAGATATCCGTATTTACGAAGTGGGGATTTCTTATTACGGAAGAACCTATGCC
>NZ_LSJN01000029.1:0-237 GCF_001557225.1 Streptococcus sp. CCH8-C6 | reverse complement strand
CCCGAGTGCAGGACCTGGTCTGCCATGCCGAACGCTTCCGCGAACGTGGTCCGCTCGTTGGCCACGCGGAACAGGTTCTGGTTCGGGATGACGATCAGGGTGTCGACGTAGCGCTGCAGTTCGCTGATGCCGGCGTCGGCCAGGCGCATCCGGTGGCGGCCTTCGAAGTGGAAGGGCTTGGTCACCACGCCCACCGTCAGGATGCCGCGCTCGCGGGCGCACTTGGCGATGATCGGG
>NZ_LSJN01000028.1:0-386 GCF_001557225.1 Streptococcus sp. CCH8-C6 | reverse complement strand
AGAGCAATGGATTGAAGCTCCATGTGTCGGCGGTTCGATTCCGTCTCGCGCCATAATTTTATAATCGGAAGGGTAGCGAAGAGGCTAAACGCGGCGGACTGTAAATCCGCTCCTTCGGGTTCGGGGGTTCGAATCCCTCCCCTTCCATAACCTTTACGGGCATAGTTTAAAGGTAGAACTAAGGTCTCCAAAACCTTCAGTGTGGGTTCAATTCCTACTGCCCGTGTTTAAATATGGCGGGTGTGGTGAAGTGGTTAACACACCAGATTGTGGCTCTGGCATGCGTGGGTTCGATCCCCATCACTCGCCTATTTAATATTATTGGGGTATCGCCAAGCGGTAAGGCAAGGGACTTTGACTCCCTCATGCGTTGGTTCGAATCCAGC
>NZ_LSJN01000027.1:0-404 GCF_001557225.1 Streptococcus sp. CCH8-C6 | reverse complement strand
CGATGAAGCTATGAACTTTATTTTGATCGCTCGTTAAACCACTATTGCCATAGGTGTAGTGTTTACCAGTTGTGTTCGGATCGGTAAATGTATCTGCAGGGTTGCCACTAAAATCGTTATTATTAAAGTAACGCACCTGATCCAAACCTTGGTAAGAAGCAACGAAGACCCGGTCAGTTGTTCGAGGATCGTCAGTCTTAACGAGATAAGGATTTGTCTCATCGTATTGTTCTGGGCTAACATAAGTGGTCAACCGTTTAAGGGCACTTTTTACACTTGGAATAGTTGCCCGGAATGATCCACTGGCATCCTGCAGGATAACCAAGTCAATCGGTTTCCGTGGAACTGTCCAGTCCGTTGCGTCTGTTTTTTCAATCTTCCGATAACACCCATTTTGTGTAATC
>NZ_LSJN01000026.1:0-201 GCF_001557225.1 Streptococcus sp. CCH8-C6 | reverse complement strand
TAGACGTGGACGTGCTTGCGCTCACGGATGCGCTAGTAGACGCGGACGTGCTTGCAGACACTGATGCACTCGTGGAGGCCGATGTACTTGCGGATACAGATGCACTTGTTGAGGCCGATGTACTTGCACTTACCGATGCGCTGGTCGACGCGGACTCATTGGCACTTATAGATGCACTCGTCGATGCTGAGGTGCTGGCGC
>NZ_LSJN01000025.1:0-211 GCF_001557225.1 Streptococcus sp. CCH8-C6 | reverse complement strand
CTCAGGGCCATTATCGCAACGGATAGTTGCCGGACAACCTCTGGCTGCTATTAGTTTTTCAAGCACCCTGATTACCCGCATCGATGGCAAAGATGTATCCACTTCAATGGCCAATGATTCACGGTTAAAATCATCGATCACATTAAACAAGCGGAACTTTCTTCCATCCACTAAACGATCGCTCATAAAATCAATACTCCATGTTTGATTC
>NZ_LSJN01000024.1:0-263 GCF_001557225.1 Streptococcus sp. CCH8-C6 | reverse complement strand
TATGGCGCGAGACGGAATCGAACCGCCGACACATGGAGCTTCAATCCATTGCTCTACCAACTGAGCTACCGAGCCAACTATTGCGGGAGCAGGATTTGAACCTACGACCTTCGGGTTATGAGCCCGACGAGCTACCTAGCTGCTCCATCCCGCGTCAATACTATTCGTCCCTAAGGAGGATGTGGGATTCGAACCCACGCACGCTTTTACACGCCTGACGGTTTTCAAGACCGTTCCCTTCAGCCGGACTTGGGTAATCCTCC
>NZ_LSJN01000023.1:0-77964 GCF_001557225.1 Streptococcus sp. CCH8-C6 | reverse complement strand
TAAGAAGCGTCAAGATTAATTGATATTAAAAAAAGAGCTAGGATGATGTCCTAGTCTCTTTTTTTGTTTTACTAATGAGAGGTTTTTAGTTACTAAATAGCATAGTTTTGGAAGGAGTTACAGAAATTAAAAAGATTAGGAAGAGTATATCTTACTAATCTTTGTCTTATAAGTTATTACAAGGCGGTAGACGGATTTGAACCGACGATCAAGCTTTTGCAGAGCCGTGCCTTACCACTTGGCTATACCGCCGCAACTCTTATTATTCTATCGTAAATACTTGCTTTCGTCAAGAGTCTTTCATAGTCAAAGCAGAAAATATTAGATGTTCCTATTCTGAACAATTTGGAGAATAAATGTTCTGCTGAGAAGTGGGAATAGTGGCTAGCGGAAGAAAATCTGGCAAACACCTTGTCAAAGAGCTGCGCTTTTGTTATAATAGAGGGTGCCGTGTAAATGGCAAAATACTCATTTTAGATGAATTGTGGGACTGTTGCCCTCGGGTGGTTCTGCGAGCTGAAATCTAAAAGAGGAAAAAAACAAAAAGGAGAATTTACTCATGGCAGTAATTTCAATGAAACAACTTCTTGAGGCTGGTGTTCACTTTGGTCACCAAACTCGTCGCTGGAACCCTAAGATGGCTAAGTACATCTTCACTGAGCGTAATGGCATCCACGTAATCGACTTGCAGCAAACTGTAAAGTATGCTGACCAAGCTTACGATTTTATGCGTGATGCTGCTGCTAACGATGCAGTTATCCTCTTCGTTGGTACTAAAAAGCAAGCTGCTGACGCTGTCAAAGAAGAAGCAGAACGTTCAGGTCAATACTTCATCAACCACCGTTGGTTGGGTGGAACTCTTACAAACTGGTCTACTATCCAAAAACGTGTAGCTCGTTTGAAAGAAATCAAACGCATGGAAGAAGACGGAACTTTCGAAGTTCTTCCTAAGAAAGAAGTCGCTCTTCTCAACAAACAACGTGCTCGTCTTGAAAAATTCTTGGGCGGTATCGAAGATATGCCTCGCATCCCAGACGTGATGTACGTAGTTGACCCTCATAAAGAGCAAATCGCTGTTAAGGAAGCTAAGAAATTAGGTATCCCAGTGGTTGCTATGGTTGATACTAACACTGATCCTGATGATATCGATGTGATTATCCCAGCTAATGACGATGCAATCCGTGCGGTTAAATTGATCACTGCGAAAATGGCTGATGCTGTTATCGAAGGCCGTCAAGGTGAAGATAGCGTTGAATCAGTAGAAGCAGAATTGGCTGCAACTGAAACTCAAGCAGATTCTATCGAAGAAATCGTTGAAGTTGTTGAAGGTTCAAACGAATAATCAGTAAACTAACCTAAAGGGGCGGGGCTCAGCCCAGCTCCTTTATTTAAATTAAAAAATAGGAGAAGAAAAATGGCAGAAATTACAGCTAAGCTTGTCAAAGAATTGCGTGAAAAATCTGGTGCTGGTGTCATGGACGCTAAGAAAGCACTTGTTGAAACTGATGGTGACATCGAAAAAGCGATTGAATTGCTTCGCGAAAAAGGGATGGCAAAAGCAGCTAAGAAAGCTGACCGTGTTGCCGCTGAAGGTCTGACAGGCGTTTACGTAAACGGTAACGTTGCCGCTGTTGTTGAAGTGAATGCTGAAACTGACTTCGTTGCGAAAAACGCTCAATTTGTTGACTTGGTAAATGCTACTGCGAAAGTAATCGCTGAAGGTAAACCAGCTAACAACGAAGAAGCGCTTGCTTTGACAATGCCTTCAGGTGAAACTCTTGAAGCTGCATACGTATCTGCAACTGCAACTATCGGAGAAAAAATCTCTTTCCGTCGCTTTGCTTTGATTGAAAAGACAGATGCTCAACACTTCGGTGCTTACCAACACAACGGTGGCCGTATCGGAGTTATCTCAGTTATTGACGGTGGAGACGATGCTCTTGCTAAGCAAATCTCTATGCATATCGCTGCGATGAAACCAACTGTTCTTTCATACAAAGAATTGGATGAGCAATTTGTTAAAGATGAATTGGCACAATTGAACCACGTCATCGACCAAGACAACGAAAGCCGTGCAATGGTTGGTAAACCAGCTCTTCCACACTTGAAATACGGTTCTAAAGCTCAATTGACTGATGCAGTTGTAGCTCAAGCTGAAGAAGACATCAAAGCTGAGTTGGCTGCTGAAGGCAAACCAGAAAAGATCTGGGACAAGATCATCCCAGGCAAAATGGATCGCTTCATGCTTGACAACACTAAAGTTGACCAAGCATACACACTTCTTGCACAAGTATACATCATGGATGACAGCAAGACAGTTGAAGCTTACCTTGAATCAGTAAATGCTTCAGTAGTTGAGTTCGCTCGCTTTGAAGTTGGTGAAGGTATCGAGAAAGCTGCTAACGACTTTGAAAACGAAGTAGCTGCAACAATGGCTGCTGCTCTTGGTCAAAATTAATCGCTTTTAGCTTAGAAATAGAACGATAAAAAGGTCTGAGGTTTTTTCTCAGACCTTTTCATTTGTAGCATTTTGAAACATCAAGTTTAGAATGGTGAGTAGCATCACTTAGCTGCTTTTTCTCTTTCTTCCTTATGAGCAATCAAGCCGTTGGTAAAAATCAAGACTACCAATATGAAGAGAAGAGCTGTGGTTTGGGGGTAAGTTAGGCTAAACTGGTAGACTTTGGTAATAAACAAAAGGGGCAGAGTAACCACCATCATAATCAGAAAGCTATACCATTTGACTCTGTTGCTGACCAGCTCCTGTTCGAAGAGCAGGGGAGCATAAAGACAGACGATGAGAGCTCCGATAGGAATATCGACATAGTCAGCAGAAAAGATGGTGAAAATACTCAGAGCTGCAAAGAGCCATTTGAGTACATGACGAGAATAGTTGAGCCAATCCATTTTCATTGGATTATCCTCCTTGTTTAGATGATCGTTGGCAGGCAGAAGTTTCTGTCTGTCTTTTCCTTGTGGATTTCCACCTATATTATAACGCTTTAAAAGCAAAAAGCAAGCGGTTACACAAACCTGACAAAGCTTTTTCACTAGTTTGAATTGTCAGACCTTTCAGTCATCCCTTTTTCTTTCAAAATAGAGACTTTTCCGGTATAATATTAGTCAAAGATAGTCAATGTTAGAGAAGCAAGGAAAAAAGAAATCTATTCTGAAATTTTCAACTGGAAAGGGAAGTCATGGGTGCAAAAAACACATCGGACAGTATTGAAGCATATATCAAGTCTATTCTGGCTCAGGCTGGGATGGTTGAATTGAAACGCAGTGAACTGGCTGATGTTTTTCAGGTGGTTCCCAGTCAGATTAACTATGTGATTAAGACGCGTTTTACGGAAAGTCGGGGCTATATCGTTGAGAGTAAGCGTGGTGGCGGCGGCTATATTAGAATTGGAAAGATTGAATTTTCTGACCGGCATCAGATGCTTTGCGGCCTGTACGACAGTGTGGGAGAGCGTGTCAGCCAGCAGGTTTTCACAGATGTTATTCAGCTTCTTTTTGATGAAAAGATTATGACTGAACGTGAGGGCAATCTAATCTTGTCAACAGCTTCGGACTCGATTTTGGGTGATGGAGCTGCGGTGATTCGTGCCCGGATATTAAAAAAGATTTTACAACAACTAGACAGAAAAGGAATGGAATCATAAATGAAATACTCAAAAGCCTTAATAGAAAGCTTGGAAGCAGCCCAGCTCTTGGCCGGCCATTTTACGACAGATTATCTGGAATCATGGCATCTGCTGATTGCTCTGGCTAATAATCCCTACAGCGTTGCTGGCTCAGTCCTCAATGAGTTTCCTGTGGAAGTTGATGGATTTGAAGAAGCAGCTTTTCATATTACTGGTCAGGCTTATCAGAAAGACGGTCACTTCGAGCTGCTGCCTTTTTCTTATCGCTTAGAGGAGCTGTTTGAGGAAGCGGGCCAGATTGCAGAAGCTGTTCGCGCTAAGCATGTAGGTACTGAGCATGTGCTGCTGGCCATGCTATTTGATCGGGGGACCTTGGCCTCTCGTATTCTGGAATTTACCGGCTTTAGCTACGAGGACAAGGAGCAGGGACCGAAAATTAGTGATTTGCGTAAGGTCTTGGAGCAGCGAGCTGGCTGGGGCAAGGAAGATATCAAGGCTATTCGAAGTCTGAATAAGGGAGTAATGGCAGCCAAGCAGACCATGGCTAATATGATGGGCATGCCAGCTTCTACTAGCGGTGGTCTGGAAGACTACACCCGTAATCTGACTGAGCTGGCTAGAGATGGCCGATTGGAGCCCGTCATTGGCCGCGATCAAGAAATTTCACGGATAGTTCAGATTCTCAGTCGCAAGACTAAAAACAATCCAGTGCTGGTTGGAGATGCTGGGGTTGGTAAGACAGCTCTAGCCTTAGGACTGGCCCAGCGTGTAGCGGCTGGTCAGGTTCCGGCTGAACTTGCCAAGATGCGGGTTTTGGAGCTGGACTTGATGAATGTAGTCGCTGGCACTCGTTTTCGCGGAGATTTCGAGGAGCGGATGAACAACATCATCAATGACATTGAAGAAGATGGTCATGTCATTCTCTTCATCGATGAGCTGCATACCATCATGGGCTCTGGCAGCGGTATTGACTCGACCTTGGATGCGGCCAATATCCTGAAACCGGCTCTGGCTCGCGGAACTCTGCGGACAGTTGGTGCTACGACGCAGGAAGAGTATCAGAAACATATTGAAAAAGATGCGGCCCTTTCCCGGCGTTTTGCTAAGGTCAGCATAGAAGAGCCTAATGTGGCTGACAGCATTGCTATTTTACAAGGTCTGAGAAAGAGCTATGAGGACCATCACAAGGTACAGATTAGTGATCAAGCGATTGAGACGGCGGTGAAATATGCCCATCGCTATCTGACTAGCAAGCACCTACCGGACTCTGCCATTGATCTTTTGGACGAGGCCAGTGCGACAGTGCAGAATAGAGGGCCACAGAATTACGAGCAGTTGGATTTGACGCCAGTGGATCAAGCCTTGATGGCAGCGGACTTTAAAAAGGTGTCGAAGTTGCTTGAGCAAGAGCAGCAACCGAAGCTTTATAAACTAAAAGTGGAAGAAGACGATGTCTTGGCTACTCTGAGTGGCTTGTCTGGTATTCCAGTGCAGAAGCTGACTCAGACAGATGCAAAGAAATACCTCAACTTGGAAACAGAACTGCATAAACGCGTGATTGGGCAGGACGAGGCGATTTCAGCTATCAGCCGAGCTATCCGACGGAACCAGTCTGGTATCCGCAGCAGCAGGCGGCCGATTGGCTCCTTTATGTTCCTAGGTCCGACAGGAGTCGGGAAGACAGAGCTAGCCAAGGCCTTGGCCGAAAGTCTCTTTGATGACGAGTCTGCTCTCATCCGCTTTGATATGAGTGAGTACATGGAGAAATTCGCGGCTAGCCGTCTCAACGGAGCGCCCCCAGGCTATGTAGGCTATGAAGAAGGAGGGGAGCTGACGGAAAAGGTGCGCAACAGACCTTATTCTGTCCTGCTCTTTGACGAGGTGGAAAAGGCGCACCCAGATATTTTCAATGTTCTCCTGCAGGTCTTGGATGATGGCCAGTTGACTGACAGCAAGGGCCGCAAGGTGGACTTCTCCAACACGATTATTATCATGACCAGCAATCTGGGGGCGACCAGTTTGCGGGATGATAAGACGGTGGGCTTTGGTGCGCATGACATTCGCTTGGACCATGCCAATATGGAAAAACGGATGCTGGAAGAACTCAATAAAGCATATAGACCAGAGTTTATCAACCGTATTGACGAGAAGGTAGTCTTCCACAGCTTATCTGCTGAAGATATGCAGGAAGTGGTCAAGGTTATGGTCAAACCGCTCATTGCAAGTCTCGCTGAGAAGGGAATTGAGCTGAAATTTCAGGCTAGTGCCCTTAAGCTGCTGGCTCAGGAAGGATACGATGTGGAAATGGGAGCACGGCCATTGCGTCGCACTCTACAGACTCAGGTAGAGGACAAGCTGTCTGAGCTCCTCTTGACAGGAGATTTGACTGCTGGTCAGACTCTTAAGGTCGGGGTCAAGGCTGGCCAACTCAAGTTCGAAGTGGCCTAAAAAGCGCAGTCTTTCAATGGGAAGTTGTGTGCTCGCGGTTAATCCTTGATAGCAATCATACCTATAGATACCGAACAGTTATTTCATCATTCAATGAAATTGGAATTGAAGGATTGGAGGCTGATATGTCGTTTTTTAAAGATTTGTTTGCTGGCAAGAAAGCCAAATTGAAAACACCAGAAGAGCGCAAGGCGGCTAGTATCCAGCGCTTGAAGAAGGAAGGTATTCCTTACATCGAGCATTTGCCGGTCATCGAAAGTGCTGAGCAGGTGCGGCCGCGCTCGTTAGAAGAAATTGCGCGTCGGGCTATTAGCAGCCTCTTGATTATTCAGGCGGCCTTGGATATCGAAAATAATAATTATAATGAGGAGAGTCGCCAGTGGCTGCAGGATAAACTGCAGCAATACGGGGTTCAGGAAGAGCTGACGCCCAAAGAAAGGGTGGTTTTGGAAGATCGTGCCGACCCGGCAGCTATCATCAATATGGTTTGGAAATACGAGGCCTATTGGTCCTTGATTTGGTACTTGGGTCTAGTAGATACTTTACCGTTTCCAGATAAGATTTGTGATTGTGATGCTGCTATTGACGCAGTCGCTAGTGCGGTTGACTTTCAGGAATTTCTGGGCAAATGCCAACCGCGTAGCTTAGAAGAGTTACTGGATGAGGATGATTTGATTTATCGTTATCATTGGGCCTGTGTTGATGCTCGGATTCATGATCAGCCAGCACCGGCAGGCCTTGATGAAAGTGTTGTTCTGGAGAGACGATCTGGCCTTGACTGGCTACTGGGGCTGAATACGGCCCAAGACTGGGATGCTGTTGAGCTGCATACCTAGTCCAACTTCTCTTGATTCACTCAATTAGAAAAGGAGCTACCTTTGTCCGCTCGTAAAATGGCTAAAATTGCCATCCTATCGGCTCTATGTGTGGCCTTTCGCTATGCATTTTCCTTTCTGCCCAATGTGCAACCTATCTCAGCTATCTTTTTCCTGATAGTCATCTTTGAGGATTTGCCGACTTCACTCCTAGTGATGGCGGTGACGATGTTTACATCAGCATTTCTTTTGGGAATGGGGCCAATCGTCCTCTTTCAGTTGCTGTCCTTTGGACTGATTCTTTGCCTTTGGCAGCTGCTCTATCCTCGGTTAAATCTAGTGGGACAGGGAATAGTAGCAGCTCTCCTATCCTTTGGCTATGGCATTGCCATCGATACACTGACAGCCTTGCTGTACAACTATCACTGGTGGTCTTATGCGATTATCAACGCTTTGACTTTCAATATAGCGCACGGACTGTCGACCTTGTTTTTTTACCCACTCTTGTACCCTATTTTAAGGAGGCTCTATAATGAAAAAAATCTTTAGTTTGCTCACACTTGCTTTGGCCCTTCTTCTTGTTGGTTGCGGCAGCAGCCAGACAAATACTGACAAGAGCTCTAGCTCGGCTGATTCTTCTGTCAAAAAGGAACTGAAAATCAGCATCAGTATTGCACCAGAAGGTCAGGAGAAGAGCGAGAAAACAGTGGCTGTTGCAGAAGGAAAGACAGCTATGGATGCTTTGAAGAAGGCCTATAAGGTCGAAGAAAAAGATGGTTTTATCACTTCTATTGACGGCCATGCTCAGGATGAAGCAAAGGGCCTCTACTGGATGTTTAAGGTCAACGGAGAAATGGCTCCTAAGGCAGCCAATCAAATCACTGTCAAGGATGGAGACAAGCTGGAATTCTACCAAGAAGTCTATCAGCAATAAATTTTTTATAAAAAGAATTTGATGCTTAAGGCATTAGGTTCTTTTTTTGTGTCCTTGATACAGTTTTAAAGTGTCTGAAAAATATTTTTATAAAATTTTATAAAAAACTATTGACAAAATAAAAATATAGTTTATAATAAAATCATAGAAATAATAAAATATAAAAAATAATAAAAAGGTTAAACGTATGAAAGAAAAAATTGCAATCGTCTTTGGAACATTTGCTCCCTTACATCAGGGACATATTGATTTGATTCAGAAGGCTAAGCGTTCTTACGACAAGGTGCGCGTGGTGGTTTCTGGTTATCAAGGTGACCGTGGGGAGGAAGTAGGCCTGTCTCTGCAGAAGCGATTCCGCTATACGCGGGAGACTTTCGCAGATGATGAGTTAACACAGGTTTATAAGCTAGATGAAACTTCCTTTCCCCGCTATCCTCTGGGTTGGAACAAGTGGCTGTCAGCTCTATTAGAGTTGGTGAGCTATGATGCAGAACGGGAGGAACTGATTTTCTTTGTTGGTGAGACTGACTATCAGGAAGAGTTAGAAAAGCGTGATTTCAAAACTTCTTTGCAGGAGCGCCAGTTTGGTATCTCAGCTACGATGATTCGGGAAAATCCTAGTCGTTATTGGAAATATATCGCCCAACCTTTCCGCCGTCACTTTACCAAGAAAGTGCTGATTATGGGTAGCGCTAGCAATGGTAAAACGACCTTGGCCAAGGATTTGGCTCGCTTTTATGATGCTCCGGTTAGTCTGGAATATGCTCGAGAATACCAGATTCAAAATAACGTGCGAGACGATGAGCTGACTCCTAAAGACTACTATTATCTGCTCTTAGGACAATATGCTCAGACTTCCAGATTAATTGACAGCAGCGCCAACCGTGGTCTGGTCGTGGCTGATACAAATTCTCTGGTAACCAAGGCTTACTATGATTACTATCTGAAAGAAAGTCCAGTTCAGGACGAAGAAACAGATACCTTTGACAATCTCTTTGCCAGTATTTTGTCCAAGGAAAAATGGGATTTGATTCTCTTTGCTGAGCCGGTCGGCACCTATGTTAACGATGGTTTTCGCGATATGAGCATGGCAGACGAGGCTATCCGCAGTGATTTTTCCAGCCATCTAAAAAGGCTGAAAGACCAGTGCTTGGCTCATATTCCGACGGTCTATCTGGCTGGCAGTTATTTGGACAATTATCAGGCGGCCAAAGAAGCAATCGACATGATTTATCAAGCGGATTAAAAAAGAAAGTGGTAAAATAGAATGGTAGTAAAAAATCAAAAACTCTCTCCTGCAGCTCTCTACGCAGGACTGAAACAAAAATCTCAAACTTTTGCTCGGAATTTCCGCAATGTCTGTGCGGCAGCTAAAAAGCAGGGGATAAAAGGAATCGCGAAATTGCTCTGGCAGGATTTATTTGGCGGGCGTAGCTTGACCCAATGGCTCTACTTGATTGCTCTTTCTAGCTTGCCTTTCATTCTGGAGTTCACCAGTGGTCATGAGCAGCATGACTGGCTGGGACTCTTTGCTTCTTGGACAGGCATCGTCTGTGTAATTTTAGTAGCCGAGGGGCGGGCCAGCAATTACCTATTTGGAGCGGTTAATTCAGCAATTTACCTCCTATTGTCTTTTCAGGCTAGCTTTTATGGCGAAGTGTTGACTACAGTCTACTTCTTTATTATGCAGCCAATCGGCCTTTATACTTGGCTGTCCAACCGGGTTAATGAACAAGATAAGGAAGAGCCATCTCATTTTGAAGCTAAGAAGTTAGACTGGCGTGGCTGGCTTAAATATTTGGCCTTGACTGCCTTGATTTGGATTGGCATGGGCTTTGCTTATAAGAGCATTCACAGTCACCGGCCTTTCCGTGATAGCGTGACAGATGCGACCAATGGTATCGGTCAGCTTCTCATGACTGGTCTCTACCGCGAACAGTGGATCTTCTGGATTGCGACCAATCTCTTCAGTATCTATCTCTGGTGGGGTAGCAACCTTCACATACAGGCTATGTACTGGGTCTATACCCTCAATAGTATCGTTGGATGGTATCAGTGGACCAAGGCGGTGAAGAAAGCTTAGACTAAGATTTGAGATTTTTTGATAGAAAAAATAGCTTAGGAAAGGAAGAAACTCATGACCAAACAGGATATCCCAGCGGGAATGTCGGAAAAAGAGTACTATGAAACCATGGCGGATGAGTCCGCCTTTTTGGCATGGTACAAGACACAGGATTTACCTAAGTATGAAACACCTAGTGTAACAGCGGATATGGTGGCATACTGCTTCGTGGAAAGGCAGATAAAACTTTTGGTCATCAAGCGCAAGGCCCACCCTTATCAAAATAAATATGCTTTGGTCGGAGGTTTTGTGGACAAGCATGAGGATGCCTATCAGGCCTGCATTCGGGAAGTCAAGGAAGAGGTGGGGCTGGAGATACCGCTGGAAAAGGTGGAACAGCTGATGACGGTATCTACTCCAGGGCGTGATCCACGCGGATGGGTCATCACCATTGCCCATCTAGTCTATCTGCCGGCCATAGCAGTAGATCAAGTACAAGCTGGCGATGATGCCAAGGAAGTCACCTTTCTTGATGTAGATTTTAAGACAAGGAGTTTTAGAGACGGTGAGCGGCTCCTGACAGCAGAGGATTTTGCCTTTGACCACTACCAAATCCTGCTGGAATCTATCAAGCGGATTCAGGGGCGACTGGACTGGAATCCAACTTTTCTCCATTTGCTGGAATCACCGTTTACTGTTTATGAAGGGACTGAGTTGGTCAATCTCATCACGCCTAGACGACCTATTGTCAGCAATAATTTTCTAGTGAAATTTGGAGAATACCTAGAGGAGGCTGGCGTTAAGCGCGTGCCAAAGAAGAAGCCGAGAAAAGTGTATCGGCTGAAGGCAGAAAAATCAGATTAAAAGAAAGTTGATCATATATTTCTCTTGCAGGACAGATTTGTCCTGTTTTTTCGTTTTTAATTACGAATAGATAAGTAGGAGCAAGTTTCCCATGACAAAAGAAGCAGATTGAGAAACAGAACTTCGCTTGAGTAAAAAAATTTTTTAAGAATTTTGCATAAATGATTGACATAGAAAAATTACAGTGTTACAATAATGTTACAAAAAGATTTCTTAATGTTACAAGGAGACAAAAGATGAAAACACGTACTTATACAAAAATGATGGCGGCTGCAGTTCTGGCTTCTAGTTTGCTTTTAGGGGCATGTGGTAAGAAAGAAGAAAGTGCAACAAGTGCTAGTTCTAGCAAGACTGTTCAAGCTTCTTCTAGCTCAAAAGCTGCGTCATCCAGTAAGGTCAGCGCTTCTCCTAAGGTTAGCAATAGCGCTTCTTCAGAAGGAGCAGTTAGCCAGCCTGGACAAGCCCAAGCTCCTGCCAGTCAGCAACAGTCTACTGTCGAAGCTCCTCAAGTCCAACAAACGCAGCCACAGCAAGCCTCAGGTCGACAAAACACTCAGAATCAAGCAACTCAACCAGCCCAAGCACCCGAAAGCAATCGCCAGCTTCAGAATAAACAGGCAGCCAGCAATGCTCGCTATAAAGGTGTCTTGACTATGGTGGATGGGGATTTCTCAGCGGCTGCTGGTACTTGGAAGGATGCCAATGGAAATACTGTGACTGTATCAGGTAATGGTCAATTCACAGTCCAGTCTGCAGATGGAAAGACAGATAATTATTCCATTGCTTCCTACTCTTATACACTGGATGATGGCAAATACAATGCGCAGTTAAGCGGGCAAGGCAATGCCAATCTGCAGATTACAACAGGAGCAGACGGCTCAGTAACAAGCGTTGTAGTGACTCAACCCTAAACAGAACAAAAAAGGAAGTCCCATTGGCTTCCTTTTGTTTTTATTTTTGAATTTGTAAGAGTTCTTCAATTTCAGCCAGACTTTCAGCTTGTGAAATAGCACCGCGGAGCTTGGCTGCTCCGGCAGTACCGCGCAGATAGTGCGGAGCTAGGCCCCGGAATTCGCGGATGGCCACGTATTCTCCTTTGAGATTTACCAAGCGGGAGAGGTGGTCGTGGGCGATTTTCATCTTGTCCTCGAAGCTGAGGTCTGGAAGGATTTGGCCAGTTTCAAAGTAGTGGTTGATTTGGTTAAAGAGGTAGGGATTTCCCATAGCTGCTCGACCTACCATGACGGCATCGGCACCGACTTCCTCGATACGCTGTTTAGCGTCTTGGACGCTGCGGATATCACCGTTAGCGATGAAAGGAATCTTAGTCAGAGCATGGGCTACGTCGTGCAAGGTCTCAAGGTCAGCATGACCAGTATACATTTGCTCACGGGTGCGGCCGTGCATAGCTAAGGCTGAGACTCCTGCGGCTTCAGCTGCCAGAGCATTTTCTACAGCTAGTGAGCTGTCAGACCAGCCAGTACGCATCTTAACTGTCAGGGGAATATCTAGCACTGACTGGACCTTGTTGATGATTTTATAGATTTTCTCAGGGTCCTTGAGCCATTTAGCTCCAGCTTCGTTTTTGACAATTTTATTGACTGGGCAGCCCATATTGATATCGACGATATCCGTCTTGGTGTTTTCTTGGATAAATTCTGCTGCGCGGGCTAAGCTGTCCTCGTCGCTACCGAAAAGCTGGATAGAAACTGGATTTTCTCCCTCATCAATGTGAAGCATGTGGAGGGTTTTTTCGTTGTTATACTGGATGCCCTTGTCAGAGACCATTTCCATGACGACCAGGCCTGCTCCCAGCTCTTTGGCAATGGTCCGAAAAGCAGAGTTGGTTACGCCGGCCATAGGTGCTAGAACTGTGCGGTTGGGAATTTCGACTTTCCCAATCATAAAAGGGGTATTAAGATTTGTCACGAATCAGTTCCTCCAGGTCGTTTTGGTCAAAGTGATAGGCTGTCTGGCAGAATTGGCAGACGATTTCAGCCCCTTGGTCTTGGTCACGCATCTCTTCCAGGTCAGTCTTTGGCAGGGTAGCCAAGGCATTCATGAAGCGCTCTTTGCTGCAGTCGCACTGGAAGCGGATTTCCTCTTCAGACAGGCGTTTGTATGGCTCATCACCATAGATGGCAGCCAGCAGAGCTTCAATATGGTCATCGGATTCCAGCAGTTTTGAGATGGCAGGCATTTCTTGGATCCGTTTCTCAAAGCGGGCGATTTCAGTTTCCTTGGCACCAGGTAGAACTTGTACCAAGAAGCCGCCAGCAACCTTAACTTTATCATTCTCATCCAAGAGGACATTGAGACCAACTGCGGAAGGTGTTTGCTGGCTTTCGGTCAGGTAGAAGGCTAGGTCTTCGCCGATTTCTCCAGAGATGAGAGGGGTCATGGAGTTGTAAGGATTGCCCGTACCATAGTCCGTGATAACGAGGAATTCACCTTGGCCGACAAAAGGACCAACCAGAACTTCGCCGGTAGCTGTCTTTTTGATATCTACACCGGGATTCTGTACATAACCTTTGACATTGCCCTCAGTATCTGACACTGTGATAATCGCGCCTAGTGAGCTGGTCCCGAGAACCTTGACGGTAATCTTGGTCTGGCCTTTTTCATTTGCAGCCAAAATCTGACTGGCAATCAGTGTGCGACCAAGTGCAACAGTAGAACTTGCTTGAGTCTGATGTTTTCCTTGAGCGGTCTGAACCGTCTCTGTGCTATCCAGCACATAAGCGCGGAAAGAACCATTTTCTGAGATAGTTTTGATAATTTTGTCCATACCTTTTATTTTAACATAAAATAGAAAAACAAGCGCGAGGCTGCGCTTATTTTTTTGGGTTAGGAAGAATTTTAAGATCAAAAATAGTATAATAAAACAAAGGAGACTAGCATGAACCAATCTTTGAAAGCGGCAGTCTATGGTCTGGCAGTAGCTGATGCATTAGGCGTTCCGTATGAATTTTTAACCCGAGGCAGTTTTAAAACGGTTGAGATGACGGGTTATGGCAGCCATCAGCAGCCAGCTGGAACTTGGTCAGATGATACTAGCCTTGTTTTGGCGACCTGTGATTCTATCAGGGGAAAAGGTAGGATTGACCCTAACGATATGCGGCAGCGGTTTGAAAATTGGCTCTTCGAGGGAGCTTACACACCAGATGGTTTGACCTTCGATGTAGGAAATGCGACTCGCGAAGCTTTGACAAGAGGACACGGTCTGTCTGATGAATATTCCAATGGGAATGGTTCGTTGATGCGGATTCTGCCCCTAGCCTTTACGGAAGTTGGTCCGTCTGATATTGAGGCTGTTTCCAGTATCACACATGCCCATGTGACTTCTGTGGAGGCCTGCCAGCTTTATGTGGATATTGCTCGTAGGCTCTTAAAAGGCCGGCAACTATCGGAAATATTATCATGCTTAGAGACTAGTACGACCTATGCTCGTTTGCAAACTTTAGCAGAGCTGACCGAAGATGACATTCGCTCTACTGGCTATGTGGTGGATACCTTGGAAGCAGCGCTGTGGTGTCTGCTGACCAGCACTTCTTATCTGGAAACTGTCCTGAAAGCTGTTAATTTGGGCGATGACACTGATACAGTAGCAGCAGTTGCTGGCGGCTTGGCTGGTATCATCTATGGTTTGGAAGGAATTCCTGACAACTGGCTAGCCCAGCTGCGCAATAAAGAACTGCTGGAAAGTTGCTTGTTTTAAAGGGGCAATCAGAATAAAGGACTGTATTGATCATTTAAAAAGTAAAACATTAAAAGAGCCACCTAGGCTCTTTTACTTATTCTGTAGTTAATTCTTTCTGGGCTTCCTTGCCTTGGTCCAGTAGGGCTTGGATAATCTTTTGATCACGCAGTTTGACAGAGTTGTTGATGGTCTCTGCAGACTGGATAACAGTGGCTTCTAGCAGAGCGCGTTTTTCTCGTCCTTTATCAATGGCTTCGATAATGCCTTGATTTTGTGCGACGAGGCTTTCTGCCAGCTTAGTGACAGATTCAACAGCGATAGTAGGGCTTTGGGAAATCCGCTCCAGTTGAGGAATGACTTCCTTGCTCGTTTCGGCGAGCATTTGCAGGGCAGCGTTATTCGCATTAGAGATAGCGTCAGCTACCTGACCAGACTTCATCGATTGCTGGAGAATGCCTAACTGGGCGATAGACAGTTTCATAGTTGGAATGGTATTTCGACGGAGCATTCCAAGTTTTTGGCGCATATCAGAGGAAACCTTGACCAGATTACGCATTTGAGGAGTCGTCGCCCAAGCTACATAGAGACGGCTGACATATTCAGTGTGTTGCTGCTCTAAGGTATTGACCACCTCTGTCATTCGGGCTAATTCTTGCGATTTGACTTGATAGTCAACAGTTGTCATATCTAGCTGAGCGACTTCAGCCTGCAGCTTGAGCGCTCGATTGCCAGATTCTTGCTGAGCAGCTTCGATAAAGGAAATAACTCCGACTAGGTTTTCAATCGATTTGGTATTATCCTCGATCAGCATTTCAGCAGAAACAATATTGCGAGCCAGAACATCTTCTTGTTTGACGACTGTTGCAGCCATACCGTCCATTTTCTGCTCAATATTTTGTGAATCGAAATAGAATTCTTGAAGAGTGTTTTTGCTCTGTTTGAAGAGTTTTTCTAGGAAATTAGGCTTCTTGTCCAGTTCCGCTACTTGAGCATCCTTATATTTTGCGACAAAGCCATTGAGTTCTTTGTTGGTGTTTTTTAAGAGCTCATCTACCTGGGGAATTTGTAATTTTTTCTGCTCAGCTAAGATACGATTGACAGTACCGTTGACCTCTTCTACAGCAGACTGGCCAAAGTCCAGCAAGGCATTTTGGTCCGATACGAAATTATCCACCAGCTGCGGAGCTTTAGCCGTAATCGCATTCTGTTGCTCAGGAGTCAGTTTTTCCAGAAAAGTTAGCTGACCATTTTCTTGAGCCGTATTGGCCTCGATGATTTCTGTTGTTTTGTCGCTTTTGCTGATAGCATTATTGGCAATTTTATCAATATCAAAATTAAATTCTTGGCTCATAGTTTCTCCTTTGGTTTATATAGCTTAAAGGCCGGTGTCTGTTTGCTTTTCTTTATCTAAGATGCGCAAGCTAATGTCAAAGTCCCTCAAATCAGCTTCATTTAACTGGCGCAGTGTTTCATCTAGGTCCAAGTCAAACTGCTCGATAGCTGCTTTGGCCTTGGCTAGCCGCTCCTCTGCATTGTAAAAATCTTTGGGAGAAGCTTTGATTTTGAGGTATCCTTCTAAAATATCTTCGTAGTGCTCCATCTGGGACTGATGAATGGCAGTCAGCTCTTCCTTGTTGTTGCTTTCGGATTGGGAGATTTTTTGAAGAATGGCCTCATGGTCAATCTGAATATTGCGAACCGTAGCGACCAATTCTGGGGCTAGCTTTTCTAGACTAGTTTTCTTAGGCTGCGCTTCTTTTCGTTTTTTCTCTCGTTCAATCTTTTTCAGTTGTTCATCGATTTCATCGGTTACAGTACGAATTTTAGTCTGGATTCGCTGGTAGACGGAAGTAGGAATCTCTCCACGTAGGTCGTTAGCAGCATTTTTGATATAGGTTAGCTGGGGAAGAATTTCTAGAGCTAAATTCTGATAGCTTTCTTGGTCTCCATCTTCTTGGTAGCCTTCCAATTCTTTAATGCGGCGTTCAGCATGACCAATCTCTGATTTCAAATCTTCAATACGACCAATGCTGGCTTGTTTAGCTTCAATCCGAACTTTTTTCTGGCTTTGGTGGCGATAGATTCCGTAGCCAATAGCTCCCAGAATAGCTATGGGAATTAGATAGCTGGCTACAGCTCCAGAACCAAATACAAATACAAGTATCCAAATCCAGCTAAACCATTCTGGTTGCTGGTTGGAATCATCATTTCTCCTCGACATGGACGTTTCTCTTTCTTCTCAATGTGATATCTCTATTTTAACATAAAAGCTGGTTTTTGAAGGATAAAGATTGAAAAGTTTCTATAAGCAAGGTCATTTTGCAAAAATTTTTGGTAAAATAGTTTTATAAAAAGTGATATAGTTTCATTTTAGGAGGAAATATTTTGAATAATCAAGGTAAGTGTTTCATTAAAACAAAGCTCCGCCATATAGTATACAGCTTGATTTTAGCCATTTTTTTGCTAATTGTTACGGGATGTAGTTTAAAAAATAATCAAAAAAATTCGATGGAAGTGTCAATTAGCAGTTCATCATCTATCCGCTCAAAAGAAAATGAATCTGTATCTCAATCTTCAAGTCAAACGCAATCTGAGAAGTCTTCAGAGCCTTCTGTTGATATGGAAAGCTCAATGAATGAAGAGAACCATCAGAAGGCATTAAACACTCTTGAGTCTCTTGACCAGCCTGTAAGTGATAGTTTAAAAGCAGATGTCACAACTGCTTTGATAGCAGCTCAGAATTATGTTAGAGGGGTAAATCATCCTGACGAATTAAAAGGAGATCAATATAATCATATGTTGATGTCTAGTCCTGGTATGATACAGACTTATTGGATTGTAATTAAGTTTGGGAATTATGCAGTAGATCCTGGAGCCATTGAAGTTTTTGAGACGAAACATGCTGATGTAGTTCAATTTGTTTGCAAGCTAACATCTGATGGAAAAGAGAATTCATATTTCGTAGGAAATTATAATACTTATGCTAAACAGCTTCAGTTTGGATCTTATCATGGGGGCCAAGTTGATGCAACTTTTGGGTGAAGGATATAAAGTGATTTTCTAGCTTAGGCTAATATTAGATTTTTAGCAACTTATTTTATGCTATTAGTTTGTTCAAACATTTTAGGTATATCAATTTTAGCTAGATGCAAGATATAGATCAGATTTATTTATCTTGAAACCATATATAGGTTAGACTAATTTTGACTTAGGGAAATCATCAAGGTATATCAGTTATGTTATATGATTTTATGGACGTATATAAACACTCGCAGATACTTTCTCTGCGAGTGTTTATTATTAGTCCATTTCTGGGAAAAGTTTAGCCAGTATTTTAGGGGTGATGCTTTGTCCCGGCCCCTCAGCACAATAGGTGTGCATATACATAGAGGGGTTGAAGTTGAGCTCGATGCAGGTACAGTTGGGATTTTCCTTTGTGGAAATAGCAGAGCTGTCAGGGATGATTAGGTCAACGCCACAAGCCCAAGCTCCCATAGCCTTTGCCATGTCCGCGGCGAGTTCCTTATAAGATGGGTGCATGTTGTCTGTGACATCAATCGAGTCTCCGCCGGTAGAAATATTGGAATTGCGTCGCAAGTCAACCTTGACTCCAGTAGGCAGGATATCGTCTGGTCCATAACCTTGCTGGTCCAGCATGAGCAGTTCAATGTCGCCCAGTTCGATGATTTCGAGCGGTGAACGATGGTCTCGACCGCGCAGGGGATTGTCATTTTTGATGGTAACCAATTCTCTCACGGTATGCTGACCGTCTCCGACAACATTGGCTGCTACTCGTAAGAGAACCGCCTCACACTGACCATCTAAGACAAAGAAGCGATACTCCGTTCCTGCGATAAATTCCTCCACCAAAACGGCGGTGTCTTCTGAAAAAGCAATCTCCAAAGCCTTGCGATAAGATTCTAGGCTAGCTGGTTCTTGGAAGATGGAGATGCCCAGTCCGAAGTTGGTTGACTTGGGTTTGACGACAATTTGTCGGTTCTTAATCAAAGGGTAATAGGCCAGTCCGTCTTCAAGGGAAGAAAATTCTGCTCCAGCCGGAACAGGAAAGTCAGCTGCTGCCAAAATCTTTTTGGTGACTGTTTTATTGGCCATAGCTAGAGGGATGACATAGTTATCCTTGGAGGTCATGTTGCCGTTCTTGACATACTCTACATGGTGACCATGCCAAAGCTTGAGAAATTGGTCATTTTCATCTAAAATTTCGACATTAAGCCCCTTTTGAATAGCATCAAAGAGCAGCATCTGGGTGGACAGTTCCATATTTTCGTAGCCTTTTAGGGCATAAGGAGCAGTCCAAGCATAGCGGTGATATTCCTCCGCTTTGTCTAGTCCAAAGGTCATTAAGGAATCCTGATGAATATGAGGTAGGAGCTGACCAGATAGGGTTAGCTGAGGTTTTAGCAGTGCCTCCTTAAGCTGCTCAAGCAAGGCTTGATAGTAAGTTGGCAGTTCAAAATGCTGGATGAGCTCTTCCATGGCTTGGAGAAGGGCTGAGCTGTCTGCTTCATCGGGCAGGGCAGTCAGCGGGTGGCTACAAGCAATCTTTTGGTTCAAGTCGTGGGCAGCTTTTAATGCCGCATCCACATTTTCTACATCATCTAGCCAGAGCAGGCTCAGTAAAAAGAGATGGACAGTATCTAAGGTTTCCTGGCTAATGCCTAAATGATCAAAAGGATTGAGATCGAAGCAGCGGAATTCCAGATAAGTGATGCCTTGCTCCAGATAGGCACGATTGTGCTTCTGTCCACGGAAGCGAACGGCTGAGTAAAATTCCTTTTCAGCGCTGAGCTCGCCTGACTGAACGTAGTTTTCAATATCAGTTACATATTGCTCCAAAGAAGCGAAGGACACCTGAATATTCTCGTCATTGACATAGCCATAGTCGCTGTTGCGAAAAGAGCGGATAGGCTGGGAAATTTCCTGACTGTAGAAGCCAGCTTCTGCTAGAGGAGCAGCACCGTAGAGATAGGTTAAGATCCAGCGAAAGCGCAGAAAGTTGCGAGCCAGCTTGAGATAGAGGTCATTTTTAAAGTCCTTGAGTGAATGGTGGGAGCTGGCTTGAAAGAGAGCAGTGACCAGATCTTTCCCTAGTTCCATATTGTAGTGGATGCCAGAGATAGCCTGTAGTTTTTTACCATATTTTTCCGCTAAGCCCTCTCGGTAGTGGCGCTCATAGTCGTTTTCCAGATGGGCGATGGCAATCTCTTCTTCCGTCAGCTGTGGTGGCATGGACAGAGGCCAGAGGCATTCATTCTGGTCAATCGAGCGGCCTGCCACATCGCTAATAGCTCCCAGTAAGCGCCGTGCTTCCTTAGTCGAGTGAGTGATAGGTGTAATTAGTTCCAGTTGTTGCTCGCTGAAGTCTGTTTGGATGGTCGGGTGGAAATTGCGGGAACCAAGCTGACTCGGATGGGCAGTTTGAGCTAAGTGTCCGTCAGTTGTCACCCGCAGATTTTCCCTCTCCAGACCAAAGGTCGCTTGGAGAATGGGGCTTGCTGTATCCAGTTTCTGCAGTAATTGATTAATCGTCATCATTTCACCGTCCTATGATAGTAATTTTAGTCTATTACAAACGGAAAAAGAAAACAAATTTCCGCTACGATTTTACAAAAATTCCGAACTTTTATTTTTAATAAACTAACAAATTTCAGAAAATACAGATTTTTTGAAAATTTAATTCGTTTTCAAAAGGGAAAAAGCAAATCAAGAATGGATCCCACCTTGAAAAATTGTTAAATTTTTCATATAATGAGGTATAAAACATAATCGCAGGTGAGATTCCTGCCTGCTTTTCAAGAAAGGACGAGCTGCTTCAGCTCAGACAAAATTATGACATCAGTAGTTGTTGTAGGAACCCAGTGGGGAGATGAAGGAAAAGGGAAGATTACAGACTTCCTTTCAGCCAATGCCGAAGTGATTGCCCGCTATCAGGGTGGTGACAATGCCGGCCATACTATCGTGATTGACGGCAAGAAGTACAAGCTGCATCTGATTCCGTCAGGGATTTTCTTCCCAGAAAAAATTTCTGTTATAGGAAATGGAATGGTGGTGAATCCTAAATCTCTGGTCAAAGAATTGAACTACCTGCATGAGGAAGGTGTGACGACAGACAACCTTCGCATCTCTGATCGAGCGCATGTCATCCTGCCTTACCATATCGAGCTGGATCGCCTGCAGGAAGAAGCAAAAGGTGACAATAAAATCGGGACGACAATCAAGGGAATCGGCCCTGCCTATATGGACAAGGCTGCTCGTGTCGGTATCCGCATCGCTGACCTTTTGGATAAAGATATTTTCAGAGAGCGCTTGGAGCGGAATTTAGCTGAGAAGAACCGCCTCTTTGAGAAGTTGTACGATAGTACAGCAATCAGCTTTGATGATATTTTTGAAGAATACTATGAATATGGTCAGCAAATCAAGCAGTATGTGACGGACACTTCTGTTATCCTCAACGATGCGCTGGACCAAGGGAAGCGAGTGCTCTTTGAAGGGGCTCAAGGTGTCATGCTGGACATTGACCAAGGGACTTATCCATTTGTAACTTCTTCTAATCCGGTTGCAGGGGGAGTCACCATCGGTTCCGGTGTTGGTCCGAGCAAGATTGACAAGGTCGTTGGTGTCTGCAAGGCTTACACCAGTCGGGTCGGAGATGGGCCATTCCCAACAGAGCTTTTTGATGAAGTTGGTGACCGCATTCGTGATATCGGCCATGAATATGGCACTACCACTGGCCGTCCGCGTCGGGTAGGCTGGTTTGATTCGGTTGTTATGCGCCATAGCCGCCGTGTATCAGGGATTACCAATCTTTCGCTTAACTCCATTGATGTTTTGAGCGGTCTGGATACAGTCAAGATTTGTGTAGCCTATGACTTGGATGGTCAGCGAATAAACCATTACCCCGCTAGTTTGGAACAGCTCAAGCGCTGCAAGCCGATTTACGAAGAGCTGCCAGGCTGGTCAGAGGACATCACTGGTGTCCGCAGTCTGGAAGACTTGCCAGAAAATGCCCGCAACTATGTTCGCCGAGTGAGTGAGCTGGTTGGTGTTCGTATTTCTACCTTTTCAGTCGGCCCTGGCCGCGAGCAGACCAACATCTTGGAAAGCGTCTGGTCAAATTTATAAAAAAGTCAGCACAAGAAAATTGCTTCTTGTGCTTTTTTGTAGGAAAATTTCATATTAAGACTCATTTAAGATATATATTTTATACTAACAGTATAAACAAAGACCTCCTAACTTTGTTTAAAAATCCTAAACTTTTTTCATAATAATCTCCTGAAAGTCACCCCAGTGGTGGCTTTTACTTTTTCTGAGAAGTGCGACAGGCTTGTGGTATAATGAGATAGACGACTACAGATTTAGAAAGACAATGATGAATTATACGATTGAAGAAAAAGAAGTATTTATGCGGGAAGCTTTAAAGGAGGCGGAGATTGCCCTAGCTCATGATGAAATTCCTATCGGCTGTGTCTTGGTTAAAGAAGGTAAGATTATCGGCCGCGGTCACAATGCACGTGAGGAGCTGCAGCGGGCTGTTATGCATGCGGAGATTATGGCTATCGAAGAGGCGAATCGGCATGAAAATAGCTGGCGCTTGCTGGGTACAACGCTTTTTGTGACCATTGAGCCATGTGTCATGTGCAGTGGAGCAATCGGTCTGGCACGCATTCCTCATGTTGTTTATGGGGCAGCAAATCAGAAGTTTGGAGCAGCTGGCAGCCTCTATGATATTTTGACAGATGAGCGCCTGAACCACCGAGTAGAGGTGGAAACAGGTGTTCTCCAAGAAGATTGCGCTCAAATCATGCAGGAATTTTTCAGACAGAGAAGGAAAAAATAAAATTAGCCAAAATCAAAAGTTTGTGTTATACTAATTAACGGAGCAACAGTTTTGCGTGAAGCGGGTCAGGGGAGGAATCCAGCAGCCCTAAGCGATGTAAACTGTGTGCTCTTTTTCTATGCCTCTTAACGAATCAACTCCGAAGGAGGAAGATGAGTTTAGAGACATTGACGCAGTTTGAGCGAAGCTAGAACTAAGTTCCGATGTTGAATGAATCAAGCTTGAAAGGCGCAGATGAATCTTAGAGCAATGGATGCAATTTTTCCCATAAGGGAAAAATCTGTAAACCGTATAGAGTCTTTTAGTGAATTAAGTCCAAAGGACACAAAAGAACTTAGGTACATTGATGCAGTTTGAGCGAAGCGATATCTACGTTCCAATGTTGAATGAATCAAGCCTGAAAGGCGCAGATGAATATTGGAGCAGTGAATCTAGTTGGAATGGACCTAAAATGAATTCAGCTAACCTCTAATTTTAAAAAGCATATTGGCTTTCTTCTTAATCAAAAATATTCTTATTAATAGGGCTAAAATTTTCCGACTTACGCAAACGATTGCTTTCAGATGGCTACTAGGATTAGCTCATTTATAAAAAATTAAATTGGAAGCGTTTTAAAACAATAAATTACTTGCTAAATAAGTATGAAAGCGATATGATAGAGTGGAATAAAAAATGGAGGAATATCATGTCACATATTAAATTTGATTATTCAAAAGTTTTAGATAAATTTGTTGCCCCGCATGAAGTGGAGTATATGCAATCACAAGTAACAGCAGCAGATGAATTAATCCGCAAAGGAACTGGTGCTGGTAGCGACTTTTTGGGTTGGTTGGACCTTCCTGAAAATTATGACCGCGAAGAATTTGACCGCATCTTGAAAGCTGCTGAGCAAATCAAATCAGACAGCGATGTCTTGGTTGTGATCGGTATCGGTGGTTCTTACCTTGGTGCCAAAGCAGCCATTGACTTCTTGAACCACCACTTTGCAAACTTGCAAACAAAAGAAGAACGCAAAGCTCCACAAATCCTTTACGCTGGAAACTCAATTTCATCTACTTACCTTGCTGACCTGGTAGAGTATGTAGCTGACAAAGATTTCTCAGTAAACGTGATTTCTAAATCTGGTACAACAACTGAACCAGCGATTGCCTTCCGTGTCTTTAAAGAGCTTTTGGTTAAGAAATACGGCCAAGAAGAAGCCAATAAACGTATCTATGCCACAACTGACCGCCAAAAAGGTGCTGTTAAGGTTGAAGCAGATGCCAACGGTTGGGAAACATTTGTGGTTCCAGATGATATCGGTGGACGTTTCTCAGTCTTGACAGCAGTTGGCTTGCTTCCAATCGCTGCATCAGGTGCGGACATCAAAGCCCTTATGGAAGGTGCGAATGCAGCTCGTAAAGATTACACTTCAGACAAGATTGCTGAAAACGAAGCTTACCAATACGCAGCAGTTCGTAACATCCTTTACCGCAAAGGCTATGCAACTGAAATTTTGGTAAACTACGAGCCATCACTTCAATACTTCTCAGAATGGTGGAAACAATTGGCTGGTGAGTCAGAAGGGAAAGACCAAAAAGGAATCTATCCAACTTCAGCTAACTTCTCAACTGACTTGCACTCATTGGGTCAATTTATCCAAGAAGGAACTCGTATCATGTTTGAAACAGTTGTCCGTGTTGACAAACCACGTAAGAACGTGATTATTCCTAGCTTGGAAGAAGACCTTGACGGACTTGGTTACCTTCAAGGAAAAGACGTTGACTTTGTAAACAAAAAAGCAACTGACGGTGTTCTTCTTGCCCACACAGATGGTGACGTACCAAATATGTATGTGACTCTTCCAGAGCAAGATGCCTTCACTCTTGGCTACACCATCTACTTCTTCGAATTGGCCATCGCCCTTTCAGGTTACTTGAATGCCATCAACCCATTTGACCAACCAGGTGTTGAAGCATATAAACGCAACATGTTTGCCCTTCTTGGAAAACCAGGATTTGAAGAATTGAGCAAAGAATTGAATGCACGTTTGTAATAGGAAACGCAGCCTCCCTTAGGGGAGGTTTTTTTGCTATTTTAAAAATTAGATTTTATCAAGTTTTGTTGGTTAGTCCGCTATCTGGCTTGTCTTTTACTTACTTGTCTATTTAGCAGTAGTTTTCCTTTCCTTGATTATATGTTACAATCAGAGAAGACCTAGCAGCAGTGCGATAGACTTTCATCAAGCTGCTAGAAACCTAATTAGATCAGATGTGATTACTATTCTTGTGAAAACGAAAGACTAAGATTGGAAAGGGACTTGATGAAGTTATTGTTGGTGGAAGATGAAGTGGATCTGAATCGCAGTTTGACCAAGCTTCTCAAGAAAGAGCATTTTAGTGTAGACAGTGCTTTTGATGGAGAGGAAGCTCTGAACGGTGCGCAAAAGATCAAAATGACCATTGACGCCAACACTGGAAACATTTTGAACGAAAGAATTAAATAAGGTCGTTGGTATATAAGTTTGGAATTGCTTTGTTGGGCACGGACGAAAGTTCGTGTCTTTTTCCTCGTAGATTTAGAGCTAAACCTGTTCAAAATATGATATACTGGAACAAGACTGTCTTAGCGAAACATTGCCTTTTCAAAGTGTTTAGAGGAAGGGTGAACTGAGAAGTTAAAAGGACTATCCATCTAAAGTCTCACATTAGTTATTTTTGTTGTAAAATATTTTAAAGAGTAAATGATATCTTAAAAAAGTTATTGATACAGATATGGTATTTTTAGCTTATTGAAGAAAGAGAAGCTAGTGTCTGTCTTTCCGAGTAGTTCTATCAAAATAAATAACAAATGCTATCTTACTAATGCTGATTAGTTTAAAAAATATGATTGGGAGAATATATGGAAAAAAGAAATCTGGAAGCCTTAAGACGGGAACATGAATCAAAATTTAACAAGGTTCAGCCTAAAAGAAGGGACGTCAATCATTCTGTATTTCCATCCAGAAAATCTGAAGAAGAGGAATCTCAGGCTTTAGCTCAATCACAAATGACTGAGAAAAAATCAGTCGAAAACATTGAGTTCAATGAATCCTCCTCTAATCCAATAATTAATGTAAGCGACAAAGATAGTGGAGCTCAGTTAAGCTATCAGGATGTTTCAGAGACTCCAGACGGCTTGAGAATTGAAACAGAGACTAAACGAGTTTCAACGGCTGAGTCAGATGACTTCTTGTACCTGAGGGGGAGGGAGTTATCTCGTCTTATTTTTGCTTTAGAATCCTTGAAATCTAAGAAGAAAGAATCACTCTATTTTAAGGATGAAACTAATCGTCCAGACTCAGAACTTGTATCTGAAGCAGAGGAGTATGAGCTTCGTCCGAGATTTAGTGCTGAGGAGCTCGCTAAAAAAGAAGAGAATGAGGCTTTTTGGAAGGAAAATTCGGAGTCTTCTTCTGATAGTTCTATGGGTTGGAAACTTATGTGGGCTTTTTTTATGTTACTCATAGGACTAGGAGCTGCAGGGCTAGTTTCCAATCCGAGCTCTAAAACAAACAATATTTATAATGATTCTTTTGATATTTATCAGGGGGGAACGCCATCTAACAGCGAAAAAGATTTAAATACTACTAATCGTTCAGAATTGATTGCTGGAGAAGACTATCAGTTTCATATCACTTATGATGATATTGCACTTTTGTTTGCGGATTTTAAAGGAACTGCCTCTCGTTTAACTGCAGACGAAGTGGTTGCTAAGTTAGGAAAAGCGAAATCAGGGAGAGAACATAACTATGATAATCAAATAATAACACTGAATTTAGATTATCCTGATGCAGGATCAAATGCTTCGGTTTCAATTTCTTTTTCTAGTTACGGTAGTGTGGGAACGCCTAAATTAGATTCTCTGTTTAGTCATCGTCTTAGCAGCAACAGTTTGCCAAATAGAAATTCTCAATTAACTCGTCAAGATTTTTCTGGTATAGAGAAAGGAAAATCCTACCAAGAAGTTGTCGGTCAATTGGGATTGCCAGATAGTCTTTCTATCTATACAAATTACATATCTTCTAGCAAAGTGTCTATTAGTTACCAGTTATCTGATGGACAAATAGTTAATCTTTCTTTTGGAGTCTCCGATTCTCAAGGTTATATATTAGAAAAAAGTCCTGACTTAGAGGATGGAGCAGGAGAAACAAACAATTAGTGCTTGATGTAGAAGCTAATTTTGTTCAAGGTGTTAAAAGCATAGAGTTTAAAAAATACAATAGGAGAATGGATGAAAAAAAGAGATTTAGAGTCATTGAGACAACAGCACAAGGCTAAATTTACAGGAGGTAAATCGGCGACAGCTAAAAAAGAGCAGCGACAACCTCAAATAAGTCCTGATATTGATAAAACGAAAGAAGAATCACGACGGCTACCAACAAGAGAGCAGAAACTCGAAACAAAAACTGATTGGAAGCAAGGGGAGTTTGTAGAGAAGCGAAGAAGAAATTTTAAGTGGGTCTGGAGAAGCGGATCAATTCTTTTAGTGATATTGGTGCTTATTCCTATTTTTCGATATGTTTCTTCAAATAAGGGAAGTCAGGAACGCAACACCTATCAATCTAGTTGGTCCTCTAGTAAGGAAAGTGAGAGTTACTCTTTTTCGGAAACAGTATCTCGCTCATGGGAGGTTCCTGAGGATGAGACTTCTCAAGAAGCGACAGCTTATGTTGATAAGAAAGCAGCTAACTTCGCTTGGACATTTGATGATATCTTAGCTCTTCAAGTCTATTCATCTGAACAGCAAGGAAGAGGACAAGACGCTCCAACTGCCGAAGAAATTATCGAACGGTTTGGGAAGGCAACTTCTGGAGGAGAAAGCAATAACGGTAGCGACGATACACTTTATCTTTTTTATAGTGAATCGAGTGGACAACAAACAGCTAGTCTTTTGTTCAAAAAAATTGACGGCAAGTACCGACTGAGCACAATCCGTGGTAACCAACTGAGCAGCTCGCTTTACTCAAGTGGCTCAGAAACGCTGACTGAAGCAGATTTCCAGGACTTGAAAGCAGACGAATTTGGTCAAGGTGCCCACATTCAAGATGTGGTGTCGCGTTTTGGTTTGCCACAAGTTATCAACAAGTCTGTAGACTATAAAGACAGAACGATTGTCTATCTCAAATATAAGCTGACGAATAAAAGCTATCTTTACTTAGACTTTGCCTTATCAAAGACAGGAGATTATCGACTGACTCGGAAGTATGTTTATTGATAAGAAGATTCTTATTCTATGGTTTAGAATTATTTGTTTGGGGATGATAGTTGGGTCATGAAGGAGAGAAGGATGGCAAGAAAAGACTGGGAGAGTCTGCGTCAGAAGCGTCAAACTAAATTTCAACAGGGTCAGAAGAGAGCAGGAAAAGTTCAAGAGGAACAGGAACTAGATATTACTGAAGCAGAGCGCCAAGAAGTTGCGAAGAATAGGGTGGAAAATAAGTGCTCTACTCCGGTTGAGAGAGACAGAAAAGGAATTCTTGGACGTAAGCTTGTTAATAAACAAGTGCTGTGGTTATCAGTAGGTTTCTTGTCCATCCTCTTGCTTTTGTCAGTTCCTTATTTGGTGGAACGGTTTGAACATTTCTTATCCCCTCAGAGAGTATTGGACGAATATGTGGATAAGGGGAACAATCATTTTGACTGGACTTATGAGGATATTAGTCAGCTTCAACTACAGAAAAAAAGTGATGTTGATGAGCGAAGTGGGTCTGGACTAACACCCAAGGATATTGTGAAGAAATTTGGTAAAGCGCAGTCAGGTAATCTAGCTCCTTTCCTGAATCAGACTGATGGGCGCATGAGTCTTTTCTATTCTCGAGAAGAACCGCGGCAGCGTTTGTCTTTCTACTTTGAAAAAATAAATAATGAATATCAATTGTCAGGTATTTATTCTTATAATCTTGCTAGTTCGCAGCATGTTCAAAGCCGAACGGATCTAAAAGAGGAAGATTTTGAACATCTTGTCCTTGGTAAAGAGTTTCAAAACGAAGATGGAACTAGCTATCAGGAAATTTTAGAGAAGTTTGGTCTATCAAAATACATAGAAATTGATTCCGGTGGCGAGAGTGGTCAAAAGCTGAATGTTTTATATAAGTTGAAGGATGGGAAATATGTAAGTCTCTGGTTCACCGTTTCTCAGGCCGGTGACTATCTTCTTTACGAAAAACATATCACCTGATGTTAGCTATCTTGAGAGCGAAAAGTATCAGTAGGCAATGATTGAAGATGCTTATGAGTATTCATTGCAGTGGAAAATTAAAAATATCCTCTATTGTGCGACCAAGGTTCATTTTATTGAATGGATAGTATTTGTCAGATTATGAAAAAGTAGGCAGACGGTCTTCTTTGTTTTAAAAAAATAATTGATAGAAAAAATAGAGATTTGGTTTATTTGAGGAGAAGTGCATGGGAAGAGGACGAAAAATTCAACGAGAATGGTCAAAGAAGACGGGATTAAACAAGCAAGCAACTAGTGTATTCTCTGATAGCAGTCCTCAGGGGGAAGTCTTTGAGGCTACAGCTAAAGAAAAACAGCAAAAAAAGTAGGCAGGGAATCGAAAACCTAAACTTATATCAAGTTTAGGTCAGTCTCGATACGCCTCTTTGTTAGTAGTTTCTACAGGTCTAGTGCTAATTACTTGTTTTTCAATCCTTGTATCATATATGTGGCCAAGGTCCAATCAAGTACCAAATGAGTCATCAGCGCAGTCTGCTAGTACTGTTCAGAATGAATCAGAAGACAATATAAAGAAGCAGACTGAAGAATATTCTGACCTTATTGAAGAGAATCGACAAATAGACTTTCAAATAGAAGATGTGCTACAGATGGTAAAAACGATGAAAGAACCTAATGTACTTCCACAGGATATTGTTGAGAAGTATGGAAAAGCTAGTTCCGGTAGCATAGATAATAGCGTGAAAGGCAGCCAACTAGTTGAATTGACGTATAAATTAATAGGAGAGAAAGGAGATATTATCTTAAGGTTTAGGGATGTTGGAGGTCAAACAGAGCTCTCATTAGTATACGTTAGAATATTTCGTAATGCTTGGGGGCCAGTTACGAAATCGGTCGATGATTACCAATCTCTTATTCCTCAAGATGAGCAAGAAGGAATGGAAGTAAAACAGGCCATAGCAGAACTGGGGATGCCTAAAACCATTTATGCTTCTAAAGTAGGTAAGGGGCAAGTTGTTTTAATTAGTCTTAGTTATTCCACCACAGACAATATGACGGTTTCTTTGTATTTTGATGAAGTAAATGGGCTTTACCGTCTAAAAAATTTGTTGAAAAGTAAAGTCTGAGAAGATAGACTCCTGTTTTAAAAGTAATAGAAAGATGTGACGATGGGAAAAAGGGATTTAGAAAAATTACGAAGGGAACACAAGGAGAAATTTAGTAGAACTAAAATTTCTTCAACGAGAAATTTTAAGGCAGAGCAAGCTCTGACATCTAATCCAAATCTCAAGGAAGAAACAAAATCAATACCTGAGTCAAACTTCAAGGAAGTAACAAAGACTTTAGACAAACAGAACGTTAAGAATTCTAATAGACAAATTTATAGAACAGAGTCTAGAAAGCTAGGAGTATCAAAGATTAAATCTAAATCACCTCTTTTCAGAGTGGTGACTGCTGTGGTAATAACAGTTCTTTGTGTAGGACTTATTGTCCTATTTGGAAATCGAACAAGTTTTCATAGAGAGAAGCAGTTGATTCGAGAAGAACCAAAGTACAGTTCTCCAAATGCTAAAGCTCTGGAGTGGGAAAAAATTGATTTTGTGAACTACAAGATTGAAGAGATTGAGTATAAGAATATTACAGTTTCTGACTTTGTCAAACGGTATGGTTTGGCTCAAAGAAGTGAAGAGATGATGGTTGAGAAAGATAAATTATTGTCACTTACCTATACTCTAGCAGGAGGAGGATTTGCCCTTTTTCAGTTTGGAGATTTTGGTTCAGGAATGCGTCTTATTAGTGTCAATTACTTTACCGATCAAAAGGAAGATTTGTCAGAGGAGAAACTATCCTTCCTCAAGGAATTAAAGCCTGACTCAGAAAAAGGTATAAGTGACCAAGAGGTTTTAGAACATTTGGGGCTTCCAAACAGTTATTACAAATTAGGAGTTAAGGGCTATTACTTTGCATCCATGGAGTATGGTATATTGGATAGAACATACTATCATTTGGAATTTGCTGAGGGTAAAGATGGGAGACTTCATTTAAAAAATATTAAAACCTATGAATAGGAAATAATAGTATCATTCTAATAATGTGCAAACTAAACATCTGAAATGTGTTATAATAGATAAATATTAAATGGCTAGGAGAGAGTGTATCTTTCTCTAAATAAAGAAATAGAAAGAACAAAGAGGTAAAGCTATGTCTGCTACTAAAATGAACGCTCAAGAAATTATCAAATTTATCGCTGATGCCAAGAAAAAAACTCCTGTCAAAGTAACCTTTGATGGAGAATTGCACGGATCAATCCCTTGGTCTGTTGTAAAGTTAGGCAATGTTCTTTTTGGAGACTGGGAAGAAATCAAGCCGCTCCTAGTGAACTTAGAGGAAAATAAGACCTATGTCGTAGAGCAGGATGCCCGCAACTCAGCGGTACCGCTCTTGGACAAGCGCGATATCAATGCCCGCATTGAGCCAGGCGCTATTATCCGTGACCAAGTTGAAATTGGCGATAATGCTGTCATCATGATGGGAGCAGTCATCAATATCGGTGCGGAGATTGGTGCTGGGACCATGATTGATATGGGTGCCATTCTGGGAGGCCGAGCGATTGTCGGCAAAAACAGTCATGTCGGTGCTGGTGCTGTTCTGGCGGGAGTCATTGAGCCGGCTAGTGCTGAGCCAGTTCGGGTCGGTGACAATGTGCTGATTGGTGCCAATGCGGTTGTGATTGAAGGCGTACAAATTGGCAGTGGTTCCGTTGTTGCGGCTGGTGCGATTGTGACCCAGGATGTTCCGGAAAAAGTAGTAGTTACTGGTGTTCCGGCACGAGTTATCAAGACCATTGACGAGAAGACCCAGCAGAAGACAGCTCTGGAAGACGCCCTGCGTACTCTTTAAAAATGGCATAAAGATGAATTGATTGGGCCTAGCCCAAAACTTTGACAGGTCTGACAAGATTTTAAAGGAAAGAAAAATGCTTGATTATCTGAAAATTCGCCGTGATTTACACCAGATACCAGAAATCGGTCTGGAAGAATACAAGACTCATGCCTACCTGATGCAGGTCATTGATGGACTGACAGCAGGTCTAGACTTTGTGGAAATCCGAACTTGGCGAACTGGTATTTTGGTCTTTATCAAGGGAAGTTCACCAGATAAGACGATTGGCTGGCGGACAGATATTGATGGTCTTCCGATTGTGGAGGATACAGGCCTGGACTTTGCCAGCACTCATGAAGGCCGGATGCATGCCTGCGGACACGATATGCACATGACGGTCGCTCTAGGACTGCTGGAGCAAGCTGTGAGCACTCAGCCTACCCACAATCTGCTTTTTCTCTTTCAGCCTGCTGAGGAAAATGAAGCTGGCGGAATGCTCATGTATGAAGATGGTGCCTTTGGCGACTGGCTGCCGGATGAGTTTTACGGCCTCCATGTGCGGCCGGATCTCAAAGTTGGCGATATTGCCACTAATAGAGGAACGCTTTTTGCTGGCACCTGTGAAGTCAAGCTGACCTTTAAGGGGAAGGGGGGCCATGCGGCTTTTCCTCATGAAGCCAACGATGCTTTGGTTGCGGCTAGCTACTTTATCACCCAGGTGCAGACCATTGTCAGTCGCAATGTCGATCCTATCGAGGGAGCGGTTGTGACCTTTGGTTCGCTCCATGCTGGCACGACCAACAATGTCATAGCAGAAACGGCCTTTTTGCATGGTACCATTCGGACTCTGACTCAGGAGATGAACCTCTTGACTCAGAAACGCTTACGGGAAATAGCAGAGGGCATAGCCCAAAGTTTCGGTCTGGAATTGGACTTGGAACTCAAGCAAGGTGGTTATCTGCCTGTAGAAAATCATTCTGACCTAGCAGACGAATTAATGGACTTTTTCCAGAAGGAAGAAGGAGTGGAGCTGATTGATATTGCGCCGGCTATGACAGGCGAGGACTTTGGCTATCTGCTCAGCAAGGTCAAGGGCGTCATGTTCTGGCTGGGAGTGGATAGTCCCTATGCCCTCCATCATCCCAAGATGACACCGGATGAGGCAGCACTGCCCTTTGCTATTGAAAAGATTGGGAAATTCCTAGATTATAAAATCAACGAAAGATAAGAAAAAGGTGGACGAGCTGCGTGAAAAAAGAGCTGAGACAAACTGTACTGAACCAGATGAAGAAACTGACAGGAAAAGAAAAAGAGCAGGCAGATAACTGGCTGACCCAGCACTTGCTCAGTTCAGCAGCTTATCAAAAAGCTCAGGTTATCGCTACCTATCTTTCTATGCCGCATGAAGTCTCAACTGCAGCCTTTATCAAGCAGGCTCAGTTAGATGGCAAGCGGGTTTTAGTGCCTAAAACCTATGGCCAGGGTCGGATGATATTTGTGGATTACAATGAAAGTTGCCTGCAAAAAAGCTCTTTTGGACTTATGGAGCCGATAAGTGAAGAGGCTGTGGACAAGACAGAAATTGATCTGATTCATGTGCCGGGCGTGGTCTTCAATTCTCAAGGGTTTCGGATTGGTTACGGCGGTGGCTACTATGATCGCTATCTAGTTGATTTTGCTGGGGCGTCTGTCAGCAGCATCTATAGTTTTCAACAGTCTGATTTTGAGCCCGATTATCACGATATAGCAGTAAAGGAAGTGTTGACTTATGAACTACATCTACGATAAAAAATATCCTGTGACCAGTATTTTGCTAATTTTGACAACACTTGTCTTTGTGGTGATGTTTGTTTTACGTGGCTTTTCTTATGCTGAAGAACAAACCATCTTTGAATTTGGAGCAGTGTTTTCTCCAGCTATTATTATAAATCCTGTTCAGATATGGCGTCTCTTTTCTGCAATTTTTGTGCATATTGGCTTGGAGCACTTTGTGGTAAATGTTGTTACTCTTTATTTTATTGGACGGCAGGCAGAAGATATTTTTGGTTCGCGGAATTTTTTTCTGCTCTATGTGATGTCGGGGCTAATGGGTAATGTTTTTGTCTTCTTTTTTAGTCCAGATAGTCTGTCAGCAGGGGCTTCAACCGCCTTGTTTGGTCTCTTTGCATCTATCGTGACTCTGCAGTATGTCGTTCGTGACAGCTACATTCAGCAGCTAGGTCAGTCTTATATGACCTTGATTGTGGTCAATATCATTTTTAGTTTCATGCCTGGTATCAGCCTTTCAGGACATTTGGGTGGTTTAATTGGTGGCATACTCTGCGCTGTCATTCTCCCTGTTAAAGAATCAAGCAATACTTTTAAACCAGCTCAGCGTTGGCTAGCCCTATTTTGCTATCTAGCCTTGGCTGCCCTTCTGATTTTTCTAGGCTTTCATTACTCCTTGATTTAACAAGTTTGTGTAAGATACTAACGAAATATAAAAAAGAGGTTCATCAACCTCTTTTTTATAGCTGAAATTTTGTTTTCAACGCTAGTTATTTGAAACAATTATTTTTTACTTTGTTTTTTCTCTAATGTATGACCCAAGTCAATGATATACTGCTTCAAGGAGTCTTTGACCTGCGGATGCTTGAGAGCGTAATCGATAGAAGTCTTCATAAAGCCGAATTTATCACCGACATCATAGCGATCGCCCTTGAATTCGCGGGCGAACACGCGCTGTGTTTTGTTGAGGGTGTCAATTGCATCTGTCAGCTGAATCTCATTGCCAGCACCAGGAGTTTGATTTTCCAAGATTTCAAAAATTTCTGGTGTCAGAAGATAGCGGCCGATAATAGCCAAATCACTCGGTGCATCTTCAGGTTTTGGCTTTTCAACGAAAGTTTCCACACTATATAGGCCGTTGACTCCTTCACCTTGAGGGGAAATTACACCGTAAGAAGATACTTCGTCATGAGGGACCTGCATGACAGCGATAGTAGAAGCATGGGTAGCTTCGTAATCATTCATCAATTGTTTGGTAAGAGGCATAGCTCTGTCATTAGTAATATCCATGAGGTCATCGCCCAACATGACAACAAAAGGCTCGTTTCCGACGAAAGCCTTAGCCTGAAGAACAGCATCTCCTAGTCCGCGCGGATGGCTCTGACGGATGAAGTGCAGACCGATACCCGTGGTTTCATCGACCAATTTAAGTAAGTCATCTTTACCCTTTTCTTTGAGGTTGTATTCCAATTCAAAGTTGGAGTCAAAGTGGTCTTCGATTGAGCGTTTAGACTTACCTGTGACAACTAGAATATCTTCGATTCCAGACTTAAGAGCTTCCTCAACAATAAACTGAATGGTTGGCTTGTCAACAATTGGTAGCATTTCCTTGGCCAGTGCTTTGGTAGCTGGAAGGAAGCGGGTTCCAAGACCAGCTGCAGGTATGACGGCTTTCTTAACTTTTGACATAATCATTTCCTTTCTATTAGAGCGAAGTCCATTCGTTCTCAGCCTTGAATTCATTGTTCATGATTTCATAAATGGCATCTTTGATATTACAGTTTTGATAAATAACCTTATAAATAGCCTGTGTAATCGGCATATAAACATCTAACTCTTGGGCCAGTTCATAGGCAGCCTTGGTGGTGGAAATTCCTTCGATAACCATACCCATATTGGCTTCAATATCAGCTAATTTCTCACCGCGTCCTAGAGCATTGCCGGCCCGCCAGTTGCGGGAGTGTACAGAGGTCCCTGTGACAATCAGGTCACCGACACCAGATAAGCCGCTGTAAGTCAGAGGACTGGCTCCTAGCTTGACACCTAGACGCGTGATTTCGGCCAGACCGCGTGTGATAATAGCTGCCTTGGCGTTGTCACCATAACCTAGTCCATGGAGAGCACCAGCTCCGACTGCGATGATGTTTTTCAGAGCGCCGGCAGTCTCCACTCCGATAACGTCGGTATTGGTGTAGAGGCGGAAGTAGTGATTGCTGAAAAGCTCCTGCACATACTTAGCTGTTTCCAGATCCTTAGAAGCAGCAGTAATCAGGGTAATATCGCGCACAATGGTTTCCTCAGCATGGCTGGGACCTGAGACAACGACGATCTCGCTACGGAGCTCTGCAGGGATTTCTTCTTCTAGGATAGTTGAAATCCTTTCGTGGGTATTGGGCTCCAGTCCCTTGGAGGCGTGCATGATTTTCACCTTGTGGTCTAGGGCTTGAGCTACTTGTTTGGCTACCAGACGGGTTACCTTGGTCGGCACGACAAAAAGCACGGCATCCGCATCTTTTAAAGCATCTTCTAGGTTGTGATAAGCCTTGATCTTTTCGTCCAGTACAATATCTTTGAAATAGCGTTTGTTGGTGTGTTCGTCATTGATTTCGTTGATTTGCTCAGCGATATTTCCCCAAATACGAACCTCGTGTCCGTTGTCATTTAACACTTGTGATAAGGCCGTTCCCCAAGAACCAGGACCAATCACAGCAACTCGTTGTTTATCCATATCTTCTCCTTATGATGAAATTCCGAGTCTGAATTTAAATCGGTTTTAGAGTTCTATATCTCATTTTACCATATAATATAAGAAATTTCTTGCTTGACATTGTTTTTATCTGTGATATAGTAAGGAAACTAAGTCAAATATGAAAAAAGTAGGAGGAAGCATGTTTTTTAAAAGTCTATTACGGTATAAATGGTATGCCCTGAGTTCGTTTTTGATGACCTCGCTGATGATTGCCAGCTCTCTTTTACTGCCCTGGTTTTTAAAGCACATCTTAGATGCTCTGCAGGAGCAAAATAGCCAGACCATCTACAGTATGGGCGGTTGGCTGATTGGCATCGGTTTTGTCGGGCTAGTAGCAGGAGGGATTAATGTGACCTTGGCGGCTTACATTGCTCAGGCTGTCTCTTCAGATCTCCGTGAAGAGACTTTTCGCAAGATTCAGACCTTTTCTTATGCCAATATCGAGGAATTCAATGCTGGAAATCTAGTCGTGCGGATGACGAATGACATCAATCAGATTCTAAATGTGACCATGATGCTCTTTCAAATTCTTCTTCGACTGCCCATTCTTTTTATCGGTTCAGTCATTCTGGCCATTGTAACCATGCCCTCTCTCTGGTGGATTATCTTCTTGCTGATTTTGCTCATAGCTGGTCTAACGGCTGTCATGATGGGGATGATGGGGCCTCGTTTTAAGAAATTCCAGACTCTTTTGGATAAGATCAATGCCATTGCCAAGGAAAATCTTCGTGGTGTGCGAGTGGTCAAGTCCTTCGTTCGGGAGGAAGACCAGTTTCATAAGTTTAGTCAGGTGTCTGATGAGCTTTTGTCAGAGAATCTCTATATTGGCTATGCTTTTTCAATCATTGAGCCAATGATGATGTTGGTCGGCTACAGTTCTGTTTACTTGGCTATCTGGACTCTGTCTGGCATGATTCAGGCGGAACCAGGCCTGGTCAGCTCCATCGCTTCTTTTATCGGTTATCTGAGCCAGATTATTTTCACTATTATTATGGTTGGTTTTTTGGGAAATGGCGTGACGAGGGGAATCATTTCTATCCGTCGGATCAAGGAAGTATTGGCGACGGAGCCAGCTATGACTTTCCCAGACTCACCAGATGAAGAACTAGAAGGCAGCATCAGCTTTGAGCATGTGACTTTTTCCTATCCCAACGATGACGAGCCAATGCTAAAGGACATCAGCTTTGAGGTTGAGCCGGGGCAAATGATTGGCGTTGTCGGTGCGACAGGTGCTGGTAAGTCCACCTTGGCCCAGATGATTCCTCGTCTTTTTGACCCGCAGGAAGGTTCTGTCAAGATTGGCGGTCGAGATCTGCGAGAGCTTAGTCAGGGAACTCTTCGTAAAAATGTTTCCATCGTGCTCCAGCGGGCGATTCTATTTAGCGGGACCATTGCGGACAATCTCCGTCAGGGCAAGCTCAACGCTTCGCTGCCTGAGATGGAGCGGGCGGCTCGTATTGCCCAAGCTAGTGAATTTATCAGCCGTATGGAAGAGAGTTTTGACAGTGCAGTGGAGGAGCGTGGCAGCAACTTCTCTGGCGGTCAGAAGCAGCGGATGTCCATTGCCAGAGGTGTTGTCAACAATCCCAATATTTTGATTTTAGATGATTCGACCTCAGCCTTGGATGCCAAGTCAGAAAAGTTGGTTCAAGAAGCCTTGAATAAAGAGCTGCAAGGAACGACGACAATTATCATTGCTCAAAAGATTAGCTCCGTCGTTCATGCAGATAAGATTCTGGTCTTGGATCAAGGACGGCTGATTGGCCAAGGGACGCATACGGAATTGGTCGCAACTAACGATGTTTACCGTGAAATCTACGAAACTCAGAAAGGAAAGGAGGACTAAGATGCGGACGATTGCATTTTTCTGGCAATATTTTAAGCGTTACAAATTATCCTTTGTCGTTGTCCTTTTGATGATGATAACAGCGACTGTTTTTCAGGTCCTTTTTCCGGTTTATGTCGGTCAGGCTGTTCAGCATTTGGTTGAGTTGGGACGTGCTTTTGCAGAGAAGGGTGAGACTGATCAGATTCTGTCGACTTTTGGCAGCGTCATGGGCAGTGTATTGGTATCCTTTGTCTGCCTGTCTGTTTCTAGCCTGATTTACATGCTTTTGATGACCCGAGTTATTGCCCATTCGACCAATGAGATGCGCAAGGGGCTGTTTGGCAAGCTGTCCAAGATGACAGTTGCTTTCTTTGACCGCCATCAGGATGGAGACATTCTGTCGCGCTTTACCAGCGACTTGGACAATATCCTGCAAGCTCTAAATGAGAGCATGATCCAGGTGATGAGCAATGCCTTGCTCTATCTGGGGCTCGTGATTATCATGTTTGTCCAAAATGCTAGATTGGCCTGGATAACGGTAGCCAGCACACCGGTTGCTTTTCTTCTCCTAGTGGTCATTGTTAGGCTGGCTCGGAAATACACCAATCTTCAGCAAAAAGAAGTCGGCCGCCTCAATGCTTATATGGACGAGACTATTTCCGGTCAGAAGGCTGTTATCGTTCAGGGGATGCAGGAGGAGGTCATCAAAGGGTTCATTGAGCAGAATGATCGAGTGCGCTCAGCAACCTTTAAAGGCCGAACATTTTCAGGGCTTCTTTTCCCTATTATGAACGGGATGAATTTGATTAATACAGCCATTGTGATTTTTGTTGGTTCGGCTGTCTTACTGAGCGACCCTAATGTCGAAACGGCTGTTGCAGTTGGCCTGATTACCACATTTACTCAGTTTTCTCAGCAGTATTATCAGCCCATCATCCAGATTGCAGCCAGCTGGGGCAGTTTGCAGTTGGCCTTTACAGGGGCTGACCGGATTCAGGAGATGTTTGATGCACCAGAGGAAGTCCGACCAGAGAATGCACCTGCTTTCACAGAGCTTACAGACTCCGTGGAGATCAAGCATGTGGACTTCTCTTATGTAGAAGGCAAGCCTATTCTCAAAGACGTATCTATTTTAGCCCCTAAGGGCAAGATGACGGCTGTTGTTGGCCCGACTGGTTCAGGTAAGACGACCATTATGAACCTGCTCAATCGTTTTTATGATGTGGATAGTGGCAGCATTGAGTTTGACGGTCGCGACATTCGGGACTATGAGCTGGATAGCTTACGGAGCCATGTGGGGATTGTCTTGCAGGATTCGGTGCTATTTAGCGGTACGATTCGGGACAATATCCGCTTCGGTGTGCCGGATGCTAGTCAGGAGATGGTAGAAACGGCTGCGCGTGCGACTCATATTCATGATTATATTGAAAGTCTGCCAGACAAATACGATACCATCGTGGATGATGACCAGAATATTTTCTCAACTGGGCAGAAACAGCTGATTTCCATTGCTAGAACCCTGCTGACGGATCCGCAAGTCTTGATTTTGGATGAAGCGACTTCTAATGTCGATACAGTAACAGAGAGCAAGATTCAGCAGGCCATGGAAGCCGTTGTGGCTGGCCGAACTAGCTTTGTCATTGCTCACCGCCTCAAAACAATCCTCAATGCAGACCAGATTATCGTCCTCAAAGACGGAGAGGTTATCGAACAGGGCAATCATCACCAGCTCCTCAAACTCGGCGGTTTCTATTCAGAACTCTATCACAACCAGTTTGTCTTTGAGTAGATGGTTGGTTTTGCAGCTGGATAATCAGCCGGGCTTTAAAATATTAAATAGAAAAGTTAAAAAAACCAGCAGGTTTCTGTTCCTGCTGGTTTTTTAATTAACATCAAAGTAGTGATTATTTCACATGTTTAGCCAGATCTTCTTGGGCCTTTTTATTGGATTCCTCTTTTTCTTTTTTCCACTTTTCTTGGGCCTTTTGATAGTCTTTAGTTGTGACAATCTCATCACTGATTTCTACGTATTTATGATAGTTGGCGTCTTTTGTACCTGTCTGAGCATAAGAGTTAGTAAATGGCACAATCCGAGAAATGAACGGTGCTGCTCCTCTGCTGCTCATAGTTGGCACAACGAGGGCACTATCTGTCAGCCATGCTTGAGCTGCAGCATATTTTTCATAACGCTTGTCAACATCTTGTGTTTCGTTTCCGGCCTCTTCAATCAGTTTGCTGTACTCATCCAGTCCTACAGCTTTAGCAGCAGCATTGTCTTTGTCTTCAAATCCAAGGTAGGTTCTGGTCTGAGTGCTGTTACCTGGGACTAAAATGTCTAGGTAAGTAGATGGATCTTGGTAGTCTGGCTCCCAGCCAACGAGACCGTTGATATCCCAGTCTTCCTGGCTAGCAGCTTCAGCATTGAAGGTGATGTTTAGTGCTTCGTCCTCAGCCAGCATCTGTAGATCTACAGAGACATTGTCCTTTCCTAAAGCCTCTTCTAATGACTGTTTCAGAGATTGCATACGGTTGACGAAGTTAGTAGAATTCTAAGTGACAGGAACATCTAGGTGAATTGGGAATTGTACGCCTTCATTTGCAAGAGCCTGCTTGGCTTTGGCAAATTCCGCCTTGGCTTTGTCAGTATTGTGGAGACCGTCTTGACCGTCATCTAGCTTGATACCTTTCCACTCGTCACCATAGGAAGCCAGTGATTCTTCGACAAGAGTGCCAAATTCCTTGCCATTGGCTTGTACGAAGGTTGGCGGAACAAAGAGATTACGGACAGCTGGCTTGGCTGCATCTTCTCCGTTGACCTGAGCCGAATAGCTTTCGCGGTTAAGGGCAAAGGCTAGAGCTTGGCGGAAGTCTTTGTTCAGCAGAGCTTTTTTGGTAGCTTCTTTTTGTTCATCGCTGGTTTTAGAAGTATGGTTATAACTTTGACGGTCAATGTTAAAGCTGATTAGACCGACCCCCGCTCCTGCTTCTGTCATGAAGATATTATCTTTGTATTTCTCAGCGATTGAGGAATAACTGGAAGTTGCTGGGTAGAGTCTTGCCAAACTGTAGCCGCCATCTCCGAAGGTCCGCGCTAATGAATCTTGGTCAGAACCATCGTAGTAAGACAGTTTGACACCATCAATCTTGACCTTGTCCTTATCCCAGTAGTTAGGGTTCTTCTCAAATTCGACAGAGGATTTAGAAGTAATGGATTTCATGATAAATGGACCGTTATACAGAATGGAGTCGGCTTTGGTTGCCTGACCGAATTCCTTGCCTTGCTTTTCTAGGAAGGCCTCGTTGACCGGCATCATAACACCTGATGTTGTTTTAGAGTTCCAGTAGGTTTCAGGCTTGTTGAGTGTATATTGAACCGTATGATCGTCCAGTGCCTTAACTCCAACAGCTGAAAAGTCCTTGTTGGTACCAGCTGCATATTCACTCAGTCCCTTGATGGAATCTTGGATAAGAGGGAGGGCGTCAGATTTGATATCGGCAGCATGTTTGATACCTGTTATAAAGTCCTGAGCTGTAACATCTGCGTATTCTTCACCATCAGCGGTATACCACTTTGCATCTTTGCGCAGCTTATAGGTATAGACGAGACCATCTGGAGAGACTGTCCAGTCTTCTGCGATAGACGGAGCTAAGTTTCCATATTTATCATTTTCCAGTAGGCCATCTACACCATTTGTAGTCAGCTCATGGGTAGACACCTTTGCCGACTGGATGTAGTCCAAAGTCGTTGGATCAGACGTAAAGACATAGCTGTAGATTTTTTTGCTGGATTGGGAATTTCCGCCTCCAGAGCAAGCTGTAAGTAAGCCGACAGAGAGCAGAGTGAGCCCTGCGGCAAGAAGAATATTTGATTTTCTCATAGGGACCTCCAAGTCATGAGTTTTTACACTGCTTATTATAACAAATTTCTTCCAAAAGTAAATAATTTTCTGATAATTCTGAAATGTTTTTCTAAATTTAAAAAAAGAGATTTATGGTGTTGCATATTCCGATAAAAAATTTTTATAACCAGCTTTAAAAAAATCTATTGGACGGCTTCGCAGAGGAGTGGTAAGATATACTATATCAAAATAAGGGGGAATCACGGTATGTGTAGAACAATTGTTGGAATTTCAGCCAATCTTTGTCCAGTAGATGAAGCTGGAAAGAATATTCACACCTCTGTCTCACGCAAGTTTGTGGACGGCGTACGAATGGTTGGTGGCCTGCCAATGGTGATTCCCGTTGGGGATAAAAGTTTAGTTCAGGATTATGTTGAAACGATTGACAAGCTGATTTTGTCAGGCGGACAAAATGTTCATCCGCAGTTTTATGGGGAAGAAAAGACCATTGACAGTGATGATTACAATATTGTCCGCGATGAGTTTGAGTTGGCACTCTTGAAAGAAGCTCTGCGCCAAAACAAGCCTGTCATGGCTATTTGCCGCGGTCTGCAGTTGGTAAATGTTGCTTTTGGCGGAACTCTCAATCAGCATATCGACAATCACTGGCAGGGCTTGCCATTTGGTACTTCGCACTCCATTCGCACGGAGAAAGACAGTGTTGTGGAGCGTTTGTTTGGTCAGGCTAGCCAGATTAATTCGGTTCATCGCCAAAGCATCAGAGACTTGGCACCTAATTTCCGCGCGACAGCTTTTGATCCAAGAGATAATACCATCGAAGCGATTGAATCGATTGACAATCATCGTATCATAGGCCTTCAATGGCATCCGGAGTTTTTAATAAACGAAGAAAAGGGCAATTTGGAGCTGTTTCAGTACCTCTTGCAAGAGCTGTAAAAAATAATTTCATTTTTTTAAGTTACTTTTAGGAAAATTTAAGATAAGTGTTCTATACTAAGACCATAAACAAAGACCTCCTAACTTTGTTTAGAAATCCTAAAACTTTTCTTTTTCATAATAATCTCCCTATAAGAACCGCCCAATTGGCGGTTTTTTTGCTTGTTTTTTGCGAATTTAGTATAATAGGGACAGCAAAAATAGAAAAGAGAAATGCATGAAAATTCGAGGATTCGAGCTGGTTTCCAGCTTTACAAATGAAGATTTGTTGCCCAAGAGAGAGACGGCTCACGCAGCGGGCTACGATTTGAAAGTGGCAGAGCGCACAATCATTGCGCCAGGGGAGATTAAGCTGGTTTCGACTGGTGTCAAGGCCTATATGCAGCCGAGCGAGGTGCTTTATCTTTACGATCGCTCATCCAACCCTCGTAAAAAAGGCCTGGTTTTGATTAACTCCGTTGGGGTCATTGATGGCGACTACTATGGCAATCCTGAAAACGAAGGCCATATCTTTGCCCAAATGAAGAATATCACGGATCAGGAAGTCGTCCTTGAAGTTGGCGAACGTGTAGTGCAGGCTGTCTTTGCACCATTTCTAATTGCGGATGGAGATGAAGCGGAAGGTGTGCGGACCGGCGGATTTGGCTCGACAGGGAAATAGAGTAAGAAAATGTCAGACTATTTATTAGTTGTAGATATGCAGTCAGATTATGTTGCTGTAGGAAAAGCATATGATAATGAAGCACTGACTGTGGCTGTAAATGACAAAATTGCCAGCTATCCCAGCAATCGGGTTATCTAAATTCTCAACCGTTTTTTCTAGGAGAGAAAAGATAGGAAGAAGAAATTTGCGACTGGCTTGCAGGTGGTATCTTCTCGCATCTTTGAGAAGCGTTGGGCTTCTTGCTTTACTAATCCGGATTTAAAAGATTTTTTAGAGGGAAACGGCGCTAAAAGCATAGAGTTTATTGGGGTCGATGGCAATGGCTGTGTCAAGGCTTCCGTTTTGGCAGCTGTCAAGGAGAATTATCAGGTTTCCATCGATTTGTCCGCTGTCGGAGTTGCTAACCAGAAGAAATTCTCTAAAACACTGAAGCAATGGCAAGATTGCGGAATCAAGATTGGATAGCTTTATGAGGACATTAGTATGAAAATCATTTTTATCCGTCACGGAGAGCCAGATTATTCACTTTTGGAAGAGGCTGGTTACACTGGCTTTGGACTAGATTTGGCTCCCTTGTCGGCTGCTGGTCGTCGGATGGCGACAGAGGCCGCTGCTAATCCTTTGCTGGAACAGGCGGAAATTCTGATTTCCTCTTCTGTGACGCGGGCTTTGGAGACGGCCTCCTATTTGATTCGAGACCGCCAACTCCCGCTTTTTGTGGAGCCTTTTCTGCATGAATGGCAGGTATATGAGAGTGGGACAGAAAAGTTTGAGCAGGCTCGGAAGTTATTTTTTGAAAACGATGGTTCTCTTCCTGCAGGAAGTCCTGTCCATTATGAAACGGCTGAGCAGATGAAAGACCGCTTTGTGCGCACCCTAAGTAAATACAGAGAATACGAGACGGTAGCTCTTGTAGCTCACCGCATGCTCATCCGCCAGTTTGTAGCTGATCAGCAGATTGATTTTTGTCAGTTTGTTGAATGTGAATTAGAAATATAAAGGAGACATCTCATCGCTAAGAAAAAAACGACCTTTGTCTGTCAAAATTGTGAATATCATTCGCCCAAGTATCTAGGCCGTTGTCCTAACTGCGGCTCTTGGTCTTCTTTCGTTGAGGAAGTAGAGGCTGCAGAGGTCAAGCATGCCCGTGTTTCCTTGACAGGCGAAAAGACCCGGCCCATGAAGCTGGCTGAGGTCACTTCGATTGATGTCAATCGGACCAAGACGGAAATGGACGAGTTCAACCGTGTGCTGGGTGGTGGCGTAGTGCCTGGTAGTCTGGTTCTGATTGGCGGGGATCCCGGTATCGGGAAATCCACCCTGCTTCTGCAGGTATCTACCCAGCTTTCTCATCAGGGCACCGTCCTATATGTCAGTGGGGAGGAATCAGCTGAGCAGATTAAGTTGCGGGCGGAGCGTCTCGGTGATATTGACAGTGAATTTTATCTCTACGCCGAGACCAATATGCAAAATATCCGCACAGAGATTGAGAAAATCAAGCCAGATTTTCTGATTATCGACTCCATTCAGACAGTGATGTCGCCGGAAATTTCCAGTGTTCAAGGCTCTGTTTCTCAGGTTCGAGAGGTGACAGCTGAGCTCATGCAGCTGGCCAAGACCAATAATATTGCGACCTTTATCGTTGGTCACATGACCAAGGAAGGAACCTTAGCTGGTCCTCGAACTTTGGAGCACATGGTGGACACCGTGCTTTATTTTGAGGGTGAACGTCAGCATACTTTCCGTATCTTGAGAGCGGTCAAGAACCGCTTTGGTTCGACCAATGAAATCGGTATTTTTGAGATGCAATCTGGCGGGCTAGTTGAGGTTGTCAATCCAAGTGAAGTCTTTCTGGAAGAGCGTCTGGACGGCGCGACAGGTTCGTCTATTGTCGTGACCATGGAAGGAACGAGGCCGATTTTAGCTGAGGTGCAGGCTTTGGTGACACCAACCATGTTCGGCAATGCCAAACGAACCACGACTGGTCTGGACTTTAACCGAGCCAGCCTCATCATGGCAGTTCTGGAAAAACGGGCAGGACTCCTCCTGCAAAATCAAGATGCCTACCTCAAGTCTGCTGGTGGCGTCAAGCTAGATGAGCCGGCTATTGACTTGGCGGTAGCGGTCGCCATTGCTTCCAGCTACAAGGATTTGCCTACCAACCCCCAAGAGTGCTTTATCGGTGAAATTGGCCTGACTGGCGAAATCCGACGGGTCAACCGCATCGAGCAGCGCATCAATGAAGCAGCAAAGCTGGGCTTCACCAAAGTCTACGCTCCTAAAAACTCTCTGAACGGCCTCAAAGTTCCAGACAATATCCAAGTCATCGGTGTGACGACGATTGGACAAGTCTTAAAGAAAGTATTTTCTTGATAAATTTGCTCTGTTTTAGATTGCAAAAATATTTTATTGTTGTTATAATTTAGAAAAACAAGGAGGCATTTCTTATGCGATTTTCTATGGACAGTAATATGCAGTTTCCTTTAGTTGAGTTGTCTCTCAATCAAGGAGAAACTGTCTTTATCCAGCGTGGCAGTATGGTCTACCACACGCCGAATGTGACCTTGAATACCCAGCTCAATGCAAGTGGTTCTGGCTTGGGACGTTTTGTCAAGGCTGTGGGGCGTTCGATGGTCTCGGGTGAAAGTACTTTTATCACCCAGGCTGTTGCCCAGTCTAATAATGGCTATCTTGCTTTAGCGCCAGATGCTCCTGGTCAAGTCATTCCTCTTCAGCTAGGCGAAAAGCAATATCGGCTGAATGACGGTGCCTTTTTAGCTCTTGATGGTACGGCTTACTATACCATGGAGCGTCAGTCCGTCGGCAAGGCAATCTTTGGAGGGCAAGGCGGTCTCTTCGTTATGACGACCCAAGGACAGGGCACACTTTTGGCTAATGCCTTTGGATCTATTAAGAAAATTGAGCTTCATAACCAAGAAGTGACAATTGACAATGCCCATGTAGTGGCTTGGAGCCAATCTTTGAATTATAATATCCATCTGGAAAATGGTTTCTGGCAGTCTATTGGAACGGGAGAAGGAGTGGTCAACACCTTCCAAGGTACTGGTGAAGTCTATGTACAAAGTCTCAATCTTCAAACCTTTGCAGGCTCACTCAGCAAGTTTATTCCAAGAAGCTCATAATAAAGAAAACTAGGACAGAAGATCAGGCTAGATGCTGGATTTGACTGTCCTATTTTTTTGTAACAAAGCCGAGAACTGACAAATAGCAGAAAAGATGGTAAGATAATATAAAATTATTTGAATATCAAAGTACCAGTAAGGGGAAAGAATGTCATATTTTGAAAACTTTATGAAGGCCAATCAAGCTTATGTTGATTTGCATGGGACAGCACATCTGCCCATTAATCCCAAGACTAAGGTAGCTATTGTGACCTGTATGGACTCTAGGCTTCACGTGGCTCAGGCTCTGGGTCTAGCGCTTGGAGACGCTCATATCTTGCGCAATGCCGGCGGTCGGGTAACAGAGGACATGATTCGCTCGCTGGTCATCTCCCAGCAGCAGCTAGGAACGCGGGAAATCGTGGTTTTGCATCATACAGACTGCGGGGCACAGACCTTTAAGAATGAAGATTTTACGGCCTATCTTCATAAAGAACTAGGTGTCGATGTCAGCGAACAGGACTTTTTGCCCTTTACAGATGTAGAGGAAAGTGTGCGTGAGGATATGGCCTTGCTGCGGCAGTCGCCGCTGATCCCAGCTGATATAAAAATCTCAGGCGCGGTTTATGATGTAGATACTGGTCGGATGACAGTTGTTGAGGAGTAGTTAGGAAGTCAATTTCTTTGTCTGCGCATCAGCATTGAAATTGGCTCCTTTTTTATGTTAAAATAGAGAAACGATTTTAATTAGTTAGGACAATGTTATGATTCTTTCCATTATTTCTCAGGGACTGGTTTGGGCCGTTTTAGGTCTAGGTATTTTTATGACCTTCCGGATTCTGGGCTTTCCTGATATGACGACAGAAGGCTCCTTCCCCTTGGGCGGGGCGGTGGCCGTTACCTTGATTACCAAGGGAGTCAATCCTTTTCTAGCAACAGCAACGGCCGTTTTAGCGGGCTGTGCTGCGGGTGCAGTGACAGGTCTGCTCTATACCAAGGGGAAAATTCCGACCTTGCTTTCTGGGATTTTGGTCATGACCTCCTGCCACTCTATCATGCTGATGCTGATGGGCCGTGCCAATCTGGGGCTTTTAGGCAGCAGTAAGATTCAGGATATTCTGCCCTTTTCAGGGGAAGTCAATGACCTCTTGACTGGTTTGATTTTTGTCAGCCTAGTGATTGCAGCCCTGCTCTTTTTCTGGGATACTAAGCTCGGGCAGGCTTATATCGCGACCGGAGATAATCCGGATATGGCTCGCAGTTTTGGAATCAATACTGGCCGTATGGAGTTGATGGGACTGATTCTGTCAAATGGCTTGATTGCTCTGGCTGGGGCGCTGATTGCCCAACAGGAAGGCTATGCGGATGTGTCCCGCGGGATTGGAGTGATCGTTGTCGGTCTGGCCAGTCTTATCATTGGCGAGGTGCTCTTCCAGAGTCTGACCTTGGCAGAGCGGCTAATCACTATTGTAGTTGGTGCGATTGCCTATCAGTTCTTGATCTGGGGTGTCATTGCTCTCGGCTTCAATACCAACTATCTCCGTCTTTACAGTGCGGTGATTCTGGCCGTCTGTCTCATGATTCCAACCCTGAAAAATAAATTCTTTAAAGGAGCCAAGTTAAGCAAATGACAGCGATTGTAGAATTAAGAAATGCAACCAAGCTTGTAAAGAGCGGCTTTGATGAAGAAAAAATCATCCTAAATGATGTTTCTTTAGACATTCACGAGCATGATTTTATTACGATTTTAGGTGGAAACGGTGCAGGAAAGTCGACCCTGTTCAATGTTATTGCCGGCACTCTCCCTCTGACCAGTGGCAGCATTCATATCTTGAGGGAAAATGTCACTCATTTTTCACCAGAAAAGCGAGCCAAGTACCTGTCTCGTGTCTTTCAGGATCCTAAGATGGGAACAGCTCCGCGGATGACAGTGGCGGAAAATCTTCTTATCGCCAAATTCCGAGGCGAAAAGCGTGGCTTGGTGCCCCGTGGGCTCAACAGCTACAGGGAAGAGTTTCAGGCGACGATTGAGAAAATCGGTAATGGTCTGGACAAACATCTGGATACGCCGATTGAATTTCTATCTGGTGGGCAAAGACAGGCTTTGAGCCTGCTCATGGCAACGCTCAAGCGACCAGAGCTTTTGCTTCTGGATGAGCATACTGCAGCACTGGATCCTAAGACCAGTGTAGCCTTGATGGAGCTGACCAATGAGTTTGTCAGTCGTGACCGCCTCACAGCTCTTATGATTACCCATCACATGGAAGATGCTCTAAAATACGGCAATCGACTAATCGTCATGAAAGACGGGCAGATTATTCAGGACTTGAACAAAGACGAGAAAGCCAAGATGACCATCGCAGACTACTATGGCTTGTTTGAATAGGCTTGCTCAGAGTTTTGTAAAACCAAGAGAAAGAATATGTACTAAATAATGTACTGCTCCCACAAAGTTAGACAATTAATGTTCAAAAGACTCTCATAGATTAATAAAAATAGATTAAAAAAAACCGCTAGAATGCGGTTTTTTTGTTATAAAAATAGTCTAAATCACTCGTCTAATCGAATAAACATCATTGCGTTAAGTAAGGAGATGAGTGCGACCGTATTAATATTATTGGAATAGATCAGTCTTTTGTTCTCAATGGGTGGAATAATAAAATTAGAAATGATGATATCGTAAGGTGATTCTTTTAAAGAATCGATTGATAATTCTAATTTATTCCAAACCTCCAGTTCAAAATTGTTGCTGCAATAATAAGAAAGTGTCTCTGCTACTGATCTTGCATGATACTGATCAAAATTACTCATGACTAAAACTTTTAATTTAGGCTGATTTTGTAAAAGGTTCAGCACTAAATGTTTGCTGTGAGTGATAAAAGTATAGGATAGATGGTTGACTTTCATTGGTGTGCTATAGATATCCAAAGTCTCTAGGTAATGTTCAATCCCTTTTTTAATATCTGAAACAAATTGAGGGAAAATATTTTGAAAGTTCTTGATGGTATTCCCTTTTTGATCAAACAGAATAAATTCTGTAGATAGTTCCTGACGGTGCAGATGTGCTGTATTATGCAAATGCCAAATAAGATTGTCATTATTGTCTATTTTTAGATTATATTTGCTTTCTATCTGATCAATTAAATCACTTAATAATTGATACGAATTTTTTACATAGCTGTCTGTTTTTGTGTAGCTCATAAATAGATTTTCATCAATGAAAAACATTTTTTGAAAATAGGAGACAAATAGTTGGCCTATCACTTCTTTATTCAAAGGGATATGATATTCAGAATCAAAGCTCGCTACAATGTCTTCGATTCCTTCTGCCTGCATGAAAGATTCTAACAATTGATTGTTAAAAGAATCTTTCTCAACTTCCAAGAAATGACCAAACTTTATTCGATATAAATTTGTAACGAGGAGCAATTTTAACATTCGTTGAGTTGCGAAATTGACAGGGAATGCAGTTTCTTTATAGACCAGTGCTAACAGCTTACACAAAGGTTCTACTGAAAAATCTGTAAAGGGCCATTCAAGAAAATAATATTTTTCCGAAAAATATTGTGCAAAAAAATAACGGATATCAATCTCATCTCCAATAATCCGAGTAGGATTGAGACTAATTTTGAAATTATATTGTTTTTTTATAATTTTGTTAATATGACTGATTATACGATAGAGTGAGGAAGAGCTTATATAAAACTCTTTACAAATACTCTCAGTTTCATATCCTTCGTTAAAGAAGATGAATTCTAAAATTGAAAAATGGGTTGAGTGCTTAAAAAAATGGTGATAGACCATCTCAATATCACTATCATCGGTATTAATGATACGTATGCCATTAGTGGACGAGTGAAAAATCAATTGAGGAAACGCAGACTTGACATGAGATAAATCATCTTTTACTGAACGTTCTGTACAATTCAATAGTTCAGCCAGTTCAGAAATATGAAACCAGCGTTTGTTTTTAAATAGTAGTTCTAATAGTTCTAATTGCCTGTGGCTCTTTTTAGACAGTAATTCTCGCATTAAAATATTATCTTTCTTTATATAGTGTTTTTATTATCAGGCAATTATACCATATTTTATGCATTTAACCTCGTTTAATAACTCAAAAATATATCTAAAAACGCTGATAAATGCCTATAAAACAATGTATTCTCATTTTTACGTATCTATAGTACAGATAAACGGAAAGAAAACCAAGTTGAATTATTATGTTTCCAAGTTGGAAAATTATATAATTATGTTAATCAAAAAACAATAGTAAAAAATATTACTTAACAGTTTTGATTTAGAAAAAATTAGAAAGGAGAATCAATATGCTTTGGTCAATTATTGTTGGTGGTCTTATTGGTCTTATTGCTGGATCAATCACTAAAAAAGGCGGCTCAATGGGTGTTATTGCAAACGTTGTTGCAGGTTTAGTTGGTTCTGCTGTCGGTCAGTCACTTTTGGGAACTTGGGGTCCTAGTTTGGCTGGTATGGCCTTGCTTCCTTCTATCATTGGTGCAGTTATTGTAGTAGCTGTTGTATCATTTTTTGTAGGTAAAAAGGCATAAATTGTCTTTTTACTGTTCAAATTATATTTTAAAATTTAATGATGTGAGGATTCAATATGTCAAAATCAAGAAAAATACTTTCCCTTATTTTATGTATTTTAATCTTGACAATTTTGATTCCTGTTTTGCTAGACTTTCATAAAGTCAGCGGTCTGGGGCTCCAGTTATTTAGTTGGAAGTTATTCACTTGGAAGCAGATTCCTTTTGTGGGCTACTATCTTTCTCGATATGTTTTCTGGGGCACTGTGGTTTTAGCAAGCTTAATCTTACTACTGATGTTAGTGATAGCTTTTTATCCTAAGAGACGTTTGGAAATTCAGCTAGCTGATGCGGATGGGAAACTGATGCTGAAAAATTCAGCCATTGAAGGGTTTGTTCGTAGTCTGTTAACAGAACACGGTTTAATTAAAGATCCTACAGTTTCAGTAAATAGCCGTAAAAACAAATGCATGGTTTCTGTTAAAGGAGCGATTGTTCCTTCGGAAAACATCATCAAGAGAAGTCAGTTGATTCAAGAAGAAATTGCGTCTGGATTGACAGAATTCTTCGGAATCAATCATAATGTCAAGCTTAAAATCTCTGTCTCAGACTTCAAGCCAAAAGAAGCGGCTACAAAAACTACTAGCCGAGTAAAGTAAGGAAGTAAAAAATGGAATGGTTTAAAAAATATCAATATCCAATCTTGTCTGGATTGGCAGGCATTATTCTAGCATGTTTTATCCTATCCTTTGGCTTCTTTAAGACTCTATTTGTCTTGATTTGCGCTACTCTAGGGGCAGGAATCGGATATTATATTCAAAAAAATAATATATTTAAATAAAAATAAAGGAGTTTAACATGTCAAATAAAGATGTTAAAGATGTTGCTAAAAAAGAAGTTGCTCAAGTAGCTCACGAAGTAAAAGGTGAATTGACTTACGATGATAAGGTCATTCAAAAAATTATCGGTCTCTCTTTAGAGAAAGTTTCAGGCTTGCTGGCTGTTGATGGTGGTTTCTTCTCTAACATAAAAGATAAATTGGTCAACTCTGATAATGTCACTCATGGTGTCAATGTTGAAGTTGGTAAAGAACAAGTAGCTGTTGACTTGAATGTTGTTGCAGAATATCAAAAGAATGTTCCTACTTTATACAAAGAAATCAAGAAAGTCGTTGCAGAAGAAGTTTCTAAGATGACTGATTTGGAAGTTGTTGAAGTAAATGTAAATGTTGTTGATATTAAAACGAAAGAACAACACGAAGCGGATTCAGTAAGCCTTCAAGACCGAGTGACAGATGTTGCTGAATCAACAGGCGAATTTGCTTCTGAGCAATTCGAAAAAGCAAAATCTGGCATTAGCGGTGGTTTCTCAGCTGTTCAAGAAAAAGTTGGCGATGGTGTAGAGGCTGTTAAAGACGCTGCATCAAAGGAAAAAGCACGCGTTCATTAATCCTCTAACTGGGATTAGAGATTCTTATATTGTTTCATTTCTTTAAAAATTGAAACTGACAATGGAGGTCTAAATTATGTCTACAGAAGAAAAATTCAACCAAGCTAAAGGTTCTGTTAAAGAAGGCCTAGGCAAATTAACTGGTGATAAAAAAACAGAAAAAGAAGGAGCTGCTGAAAAAGTAGTTTCTAAAGTTAAAGAAGTTGCAGAAGATGCCAAAGATGCTGTTGAAGGCGCAATCGAAGGCGTTAAAAATATGGTTAAGAAAGACGATAAATAAAACCAATAGTTGATTTTCCTTATAAAAAGTCTTTGTTAGCTATAGTCACTGATAAAAATTATCTAGAGTTTAAAGGAGATCATTTTAAGGTCTCCTTTCCTTTTTGCTTGCATGATTTATAGCTAAAAAGTTTTTCTACTTCTTAAGTGTAAACGCTTGCCAAAATCTGGATAGAGTACTATAATAGAATTAAGGAAATAGAAAGAAAGGAAACTAAATTCATTCGCTTTAAAGTTTACTTTGTTGGTATAGTTGTTTGTAATACATAAGTAGTTGCTTTACTTGACATATTGGTTGAATTGTCAGACAGGCCTGCTTAGCTTGCTTGATTGTAACGATAGTATAGAAAGTAGAAGCTTTTAGATGGTTTTCAAACTTCGAGAATTCAATCAATAGCGCTTTATTATATTATAGAGATTTCCAATGCTAAGATAAAAAGAAAATCATTAGCGGTTGAAGGAATTAAAAGTTTATAAAAAATAATAAAAACAATAAATCAAAAAATTGTTATTCAGTTACACCTTGGATGAACTGATTGCTCTCATACCAGCGAAGTAAACCAGACCTCTAGCCGAGTAAAGCTAGAGGTCGTTTTTTGTAGTCAAGTACGCTAAGAAGACACACTTGACTTTGAAAAAACATGAAAAAATGCTATAATAGGTTGGATATGCGAACCTTTGGTTTGCAAGACTGTAATTCGACTTGGCTAGCCAAGGACCGTTAGTAATAAAATAAAGAATCTTTGATAAAAGTGAGATTCTGAAAATTGAATAGGAGAAAAAATGAGCAAGAGCAATATTAAACTGATTGCTTTGGGCGGCGTGCGTGAAAATGGTAAAAATCTCTACGTTGCCGAAGTGGATGATTCCATTTTTGTATTGGATGTTGGGCTGAAGTACCCAGAAAATGAGCAGTTGGGTGTGGATTATGTCGTTCCCAACATGGACTATTTGTTTGAAAACAAGGAGCGGATTGCGGGTGTCTTTCTGACACACGGGCACGCGGATGCGATTGGTGCTCTGCCTAATCTTTTGGCAGATGCTAAGGTGCCGGTTTTCGGATCAGAGTTGACGATTGAGCTGGCCAAGCTTTTTGTTAAAAATAACGATGCGGTTAAGAAGTTCAATGATTTCCATGTGATTGATGAAAATACTGAGATTGAATTTGGCAAAACAGTGGTTTCCTTCTTCCGGACGACTCACTCGATTCCTGAGAGTTTGGGAGTTGTCATCAAGACCAGAAAAGGCAGTATCGTTTATACAGGTGATTTCAAGTTTGACCAGTCTGCCAGCCCGTCCTACGCGACAGACTTTGGCCGTCTGGCTGAGATTGGCCGCGAGGGTGTTCTGGCCTTGCTCAGTGATTCAGCCAATGCGGACAGTAGCGTTCAGGTGGCTAGCGAGAGCGAGGTCGGCAAGGAAATCGAAGATACGATTGCTGACTGGGATGGCCGCGTGATTGTTGCGGCGGTTGCCAGCAACTTGTCTCGTATTCAGCAGGTCTTTGATGCAGCTGCAGAGACTGGCCGCCGAGTGGTTTTGACAGGCTTTGATGTTGAAAACATCGTTCGTACGGCTATCCGCCTCAAGAAGCTGTCCTTGGTGGACGAACGCCTCTTGATCAAGCCCAAGGAAATGTCTAAGTTTGAAGACCATGAGCTGATCATCTTGGAGACTGGCCGGATGGGTGAGCCTATCAATGGCCTGCGCAAGATGTCGATCGGACGTCACCGCTATGTGGAAATCAAGGAAGGCGATTTGATTTACATCGTAACGACGCCGTCAATTGCCAAGGAAGCGGTCGTGGCTCGCGTGGAAAATATGATTTATCAGGCGGGGGGCATTGTCAAGCTGATTACCCAAAACCTGCGGGTTTCAGGTCACGGAAATGCGCGTGATTTGCAGCTCATGATTAACCTGCTGCAGCCTAAGTACCTCTTCCCTATTCAGGGTGAGTACCGTGGCTTGGATGCTCATGCTAAGGCTGCCATGGAAGTTGGTATGCTGCCGGAAAATATCTTTATTCCTAAGCGTGGCAGCATCATGGAATACGACCATGGTGATTTTGTGCCGGCTGGTGCAGTATCAGCTGGAGATGTCATGATTGATGGAAATGCGATTGGAGATGTGGGTAATATCGTCCTCCGCGACCGCAAGGTCTTGTCTGAAGATGGTATTTTCATCGTGGCACTCACAGTTAACCGTAAGGAAAAGAAAATCATTTCCAAGGCTAAAGTACATACCCGTGGATTTGTCTATGTCAAGAAGAGCAGAGATATTTTGCGCGAAAGCTCTGACATTATCAATAAAACTGTGGAAGAATACTTGGCGCAGGATAGCTTTGACTGGGGTGAGCTGAAGGGTGCTGTCCGTGACAGTCTGGCCAAATATCTCTTTGACCAAACCAAGCGTCGCCCAGCTATTTTGCCGGTCGTTATGGAAGTGCGGTAAAAATCTGAACACAAATACAAGAAAAGTCGGGTTTCGGCTTTTTCTTGTCAGAAAGATACGAAGGAGAAATGCGAATGGCAGTGATGAAAATAGAGTATTATTCTGAAGCTTTGGAGATGGAATGGGGCGTTAATGTCCTCTATCCGGATGCAGCTCGCGTAGACAAGCCGGATGATAAGGATATTCCTGTTTTGTATCTGCTTCATGGTATGAACGGGAATCACAACAGCTGGCTCAAGCGCTCAAATATTGAGCGTCTGGTTCGCTCGACCAACTTGATTGTTGTCATGCCTAATACCAGCAATGGCTGGTACACCGATACTCAGTACGGTTTTAACTATTACGAAGCCATCGCTGAGGAGCTGCCTCGGGTGCTCAAGCGCTTTTTCCCAAATATGTCGGATAAGCGGGAGAAGAATTTTATCGCTGGTCTTTCCATGGGCGGATACGGAGCCTTTAAGCTGGCTCTCAAGTCTAACCGTTTTTCATACGCAGCAAGTCTTTCTGGAGCTTTGAGTTTTCTTGATGCTCGTCCAGATAATGCTGAAATGGCAACGCCAGCCTATTGGCGAGGAGTTTTTGGAGACTATAAAGACTGGACCAGCAGCCCTCATTCGCTGGAGAGTATAGCCAAGCAATCTGATAAAAAGACTAAGCTTTGGGCATGGTGTGGCGAAGAAGATTTTCTCTACAAGGCCAATCAGGAGGCAGTGAAAAACCTGCAAGACTTAGGTTTGGAGATTACTTACAGCCACAGTCCAGGTAAGCATGAGTGGTATTACTGGGAAAAGCAGCTGGAGAATGTGCTGGCCTGGCTTCCTATCGACTTCCAGCTGGAAGAGCGCCTGTCGTAAAAATAGACTGTAAAGTCGTATTCTGCCCTCAGAGTATGATATAATGATTACGTTTGAAAATCGGAGTGGGAATGATTCCCCGAAATACAAATAGGAGAATGGAACTTTGACAAAAGCGATTCGAGTGCGTTATGCACCAAGTCCGACTGGACTATTACATATCGGAAATGCGCGGACTGCGCTCTTTAACTACCTCTATGCTCGTCACTATGGTGGGACCTTCATTATCCGTATCGAGGATACAGACCGCAAGCGCCATGTAGAAGACGGAGAACGTTCACAGCTTGAAAACTTACGCTGGCTGGGTATTGACTGGGACGAAAGTCCTGAGACTCACGAAAACTACCGCCAGTCTGAGCGCTTGGATATTTACCAAAAATACGTTAATGAACTCTTGGACATGGGCTTGGCTTACAAGTCCTATGTAACTGAGGAAGAATTAGCGGCTGAACGCGAACGTCAGGAAGCAGCTGGTGAAACACCGCGTTATATCAATGAGTTTCTAGGTATGTCTGAGGAAGAAAAGGCAGCCTATATCGCTAAGCGCGAAGCAGCGGGCATCATTCCGACGGTTCGTCTGGCTGTTAATGAAGCTGGTGTCTACAAGTGGACTGACATGGTCAAGGGTGAAATTGAGTTTGAAGGCGGAAATATCGGTGGTGACTGGGTGATCCAGAAGAAAGACGGCTACCCAACCTACAACTTTGCTGTGGTTATTGATGACCATCTGATGGAAATCTCGCACGTTATTCGGGGGGATGACCACATTGCTAACACACCTAAGCAGCTCATGGTTTATGAAGCCCTCGGCTGGGAAGCTCCAGAATTTGGGCACATGACCTTGATTATCAACTCTGAAACAGGTAAGAAGCTGTCCAAGCGCGATACCAATACCTTGCAGTTTATCGAGGATTATCGCAAGAAGGGCTACCTGCCAGAAGCAGTCTTTAACTTTATTGCACTGCTGGGCTGGAATCCTGGCGGCGAGCATGAGATTTTCTCTCGCCAAGAATTGATCGAGCTCTTTGATGAAAAACGTCTCAGTAAGTCCCCAGCTGCCTTTGACCAGAAGAAGCTGGACTGGATGAACAACGAATACATCAAGAATGCGGATTTTGACACAATCTTTGCTCTGGCTAAGCCATACTTGGAAGAAGCAGGTCGTTTGACCGATAAGGCAGAAAAGCTTGTAGAGCTCTACAAACCACAAATGAAGTCTGTAGACGAAATTGTGCCGCTGACAGACCTCTTCTTTGCGGACTTCCCAGAGTTGACAGATGCGGAGCGTGAGGTCATGGCTGGTGAAACGGTACCGACCGTGTTGACAGCCTTTAAAGAAAAGCTAGAAGCTATGTCTGATGCAGATTTTGTGACAGAGAATATCTTCCCGCAAATCAAGGCTGTACAAAAAGAGACAGGGATCAAGGGCAAAAACCTCTTTATGCCGATTCGGATTGCCGTTTCGGGTGAAATGCATGGACCGGAGCTGCCAGATACGATTTACCTGCTAGGCCGCGAAAAATCCATCCAGCATATCGAAAACATGCTAAATCAAATTCAATAAGATAAACCAGCTTTCGAGCTGGTTTTTACTTTGCAAATTTTTGTTTTTATGTCACAATTGTAATAAGAAAATACTTTAAGGAGAGAAAAATGAAAAAATGGCTCATCATCTTGGTTGGAGGGCTAGTAGCTTTACTCGTGCTAGTAACCTGTAACCAAAAGAAAGAGCAGACGAATCCTGCTTCCAACAGTTCTAAAGTAAGTTCGACTAGCTCCGCATCTTCTAAAAAGTCTGAAAGAGGGGACAGTTCGAGCGAACTTTCTGGCGACTCAGATAATCAAGAAACTTCTGATGCTGGCTCTCAGCAGCATTCGGAAACAGAAAGTGAACAGTCTACCAAGGGAGCTAGCAAAGAAGAGAAAGAGATGGCACCAACTTCTAATTTGGATATGAAGGCTATTGCTTCTGGCGATTTTTCCAGCATGATTGGTACTTGGCAGGATGCCAAAGGGAACAGTTATACATTCGATGCGTCTGGTATCGAGTCAGATGTTGCCAAGCTTGAGACAGGAGATTACTCTGGGCCAGATGAAAATGGGATTTACCGAGCAGGGATTCGTTGGAAAAACCAAACCGGTGCTGCCTTTCTTATCATTCCAGCAGGAAAGAGTCTTCCAGCTGGGGAGACTGTCAATGGGACGGATCCGACTGATACCAGTCAAGATCGCTTCATCATCACCCAGAGCGTTTCCGAACATCCCGATGTTTTTTACCGTGTAAAATAAGGAGTCTTGACGGACTCTTTTTTCTTATTTTGAGTCCAGTATATAATATATTGATTTTGAATAAAAATCGATAAAACACTTTTATTTTAATAAATATTAAAATTTCTCTTGACAATCGCATTTTCATACAGTAGAATGTTTAAAAATAAAATGTAGAAGGATAGAGGTAATCATATGGTTAAAGAGAAAGTCATTTTAGCATATTCCGGCGGCTTGGACACTTCAGTGGCCATTACTTGGCTGAACAAGGATTATGATGTGATCGCGGTCTGTATGGACGTAGGTGAAGGAAATGATTTGGATTTCATTCATGACAAGGCGCTGAAAGTTGGCGCTATCGAATCACATGTTATTGATGTTAAAGATGAGTTTGCAGAAGACTACGTCTTGGTTGCTCTGCAAGGACACACCTTCTACGAACGAAAATATCCTCTAGTGTCCGCTCTGAGCCGACCTTTGATTTCTAAGAAATTGGTTGAAATTGCCCACAAGACGGGGGCGACAACCATTGCCCATGGCTGTACCGGAAAAGGAAACGATCAGGTACGTTTTGAAGTGGCTATCGCCTCCCTGGATCCCAGTCTCAATGTCATTGCTCCGGTTCGGGAGTGGAAATGGTCTCGGGAAGAAGAAATTAATTACGCCAAAGCTAATGGTGTGCCAATTCCTGCAGATCTGGATAGTCCTTACTCAGTCGATCAAAACCTTTGGGGACGGGCCAATGAGTGCGGAGTCTTGGAAAATCCTTGGAATGAAGCACCGGAAGATGCCTATGATTTGACGGTTGCACCAGAAGCAGCGCCAGACAGCCCAGTCTATGTAAATATTGACTTTGAGGCAGGTGTGCCAGTTGCTTTAGATGGCAAAAAGATGAAGCTTGCGGACTTGATCCTTGAGCTAAATGACTTAGCTGGACAGCACGGTGTTGGACGGATTGACCATGTGGAAAACCGTTTGGTAGGGATTAAGTCTCGGGAAATCTATGAATGCCCTGGGGCGGTGACTCTCTTGGCTGCCCACAAGGAAATCGAGGATCTGACTCTAGTCAGAGAACTGGCCCATTTCAAGCCGATTATCGAAAATGAACTGTCCAATCTCATCTATAATGGCCTCTGGTTTAATCCAGCGACAGAAGCTTTGATTGCCTACCTTAAGTCCACTCAGCAGGTGGTCAATGGCACAGCTAAAGTGAAGCTTTATAAGGGCTCTGCAACAGTCGTAGCGCGTAAGTCTGACAATTCTCTCTACGATGAAAGTCTGGCTACCTATACCAGTGCAGATACTTTTGATCAGGATGCCGCAATTGGCTTTATCAAGCTATGGGGGCTTCCGTCTAAGGTTCACGCAGAGGTTCAGGCTCACAAGGACAAATAGAAAGGGGCTTTCCTATGGTGAATCATAAACTGTGGGGCGGACGTTTTGAAGCCTCTCTGGAAGGCTGGGTAGAAGAATTTGGTGCCAGCATTGGCTTTGACTATCGTCTGGCTCCTTATGATTTGCAGGGCAGCCTAGCCCATGTCAAAATGCTGGGACAGACGGGAATCATTGCTCCAGAGGAAGCAGCTGCTATTCAGGCAGGCTTGGAAAAGCTGTTGGCGCGTTATGAATCTGGAGAGCTTGAGTTTGATGTGCGGAATGAAGATATTCATATGAATATGGAGGCTCTTCTGACTGAGGAGATTGGGCCAGTAGCTGGCAAGCTTCATACGGCTCGCTCTCGTAATGACCAGGTGGCGACAGATATGCACCTTTATCTCAAGGATCAGCTCGGTCAGATTGCGTATAAACTCTTGAATTTGCGCCAGGTGCTGCTGGACTTGGCTGAGGAGCATGTAGAGACTATTATGCCAGGCTATACCCATCTTCAGCATGCCCAGCCGATTAGCTTTGCCCATCATCTGCTGGCCTATTATCAGATGTTCAGCCGGGATAGTCAGCGCTTTGCCTTTAACCTGGAGCATACGGATTTATCTCCTTTAGGTGCAGCCGCTCTAGCGGGGACAACATTTCCGATTGACAGGGAGCTGACGGCTGATTTGTTGGGCTTCAAAGGCATTTATCACAATTCCTTGGATGCGGTTAGTGATCGAGATTTTATCCTGGAGTTTCTATCTAACAGCAGCATTCTCATCATGCATCTGTCTCGTCTCTGCGAGGAGCTGATTAACTGGTGCAGCTATGAATATGGCTTTGTCAGCTTATCAGATACCTTTAGTACTGGCTCATCCATTATGCCGCAAAAGAAAAATCCGGACATGGCGGAGCTGATTCGGGGCAAGAGTGGTCGGGTCTATGGTCATCTCTTCAGCCTTCTGACGGTTATGAAATCACTGCCCTTGGCCTATAATAAGGACCTGCAGGAAGACAAGGAAGGCATGTTCGATACAGTAGATACTATCCAAAAATCGCTGGATATTATGGCGGGTATGCTGTCTAGTATGACAGTAAACAAAGAAAAAATGCTGGTTTCAACTCAGCAAGACTTCTCCAATGCGACAGAATTGGCTGATTATCTGGCCAAGAAAGGACTGCCTTTCCGGGAAGCCCATGAGATTGTCGGAAAGTTGGTGCTGGAATGCAGCAAGGCAGGCTATTATCTACAGGATATCCCGCTGAGCCGTTATCAGGAAGTGTCGTCTCTGATTGAGGAAGATATTTATCAAGTTCTTGAGTCGCAGACTGCTGTACAGAAGCGGAAATCCCTTGGTGGGACAGGATTTGCACAGATCCGTCAGGAGTTGGAAAGAGCGAAGAAACAGCTGAAAAAGGGATAAGATATAGGGAACGCCGCAAGGAAATTGCGGTGTTTTTTAAGTGAATCAACCTTTTAAATATTTGCAAAACCGGCGTCATAGCAGGACTTATTGGCATTTTCGAAAAATATGGTATAATAGATATAATTTTGGTGGATGGAGTTGAGTTTTGAGAAAAAAATATCGCGTCAAGAGCGAAAAAGATTTTAATGCGATTTTTAAAAGTGGACAGAGTTTTGCTAATCGAAAATTTGTCGTTTACATGTTAGAAAAAGAGCAAAAGCATTTTCGGGTTGGAATTTCGGTCAGTAAAAAGCTGGGGAATGCAGTGGTTCGTAATCGTATTAAAAGAAAAATCCGCCATGTCTTGATGCAGCATCAGAAACAGTTAGTCCAGGCAGACTTCGTAGTTATTGCTCGCAAAGGAGTAGAGGAGCTGGACTACCACCAAGTTGAACAAAATTTATTGCATGTATTAAAGATTGCTAAACTTTATCAGGAAGGATTCATTTGTGAAACAGAAAAGTAAATTAGGGATTTTACTGGTCGCCTCGCTGCTCTTTCTCACAGCCTGCGGAACCAGTCAAGTAACGGCCGATTCACATGACTTTTGGGAGAAGTTGGTCTATTTCTTTGCGGACACCATTCGTTTTCTATCCTTTGGTGGCAGCAAGGGGATTGGGATTATTCTCTTTACCTTGATTATCCGGACAGTTCTCCTGCCGGTCTTCCAATTCCAGACGACTTCTTCGCGTAAGCTGCAGGAAGTGCAGCCGCATATCAAGCAGCTACAGGAAAAGTATCCTGGTAAGGATATGGAGAGCAGAACGGCCTTGGCTGAGGAAACTCAAAAGCTCTACAAAGAAATGGGTGTCAATCCTTATGCCTCATTCATTCCGCTCTTTATCCAGATGCCAGTGCTCCTGGCTCTGTTTCAAGCCCTAACTCGGGTTGATTTTATGAAGACAGGTCACTTCCTCTGGCTCAATCTAGGAGCGACAGATCCGACCTTTATTCTTCCGCTGTTGGCGGCTCTCTTCACTTTCTTCAGTACGTGGCTTTCAAACAAAGCTTTGCCTGAGAGAAATGGCGGGATGACAGTCATGATGTACCTAATGCCAGTTGTGATTTTCTTTTTTGCCCTCTATGCGGCGAGCGGGGTAGCCCTCTACTGGGCTGTCTCAAATGCTTATCAGGTGGTTCAGACCTTGCTGCTGAGCAATCCTTTTAAAATCATTGCCGAGCGGGAAGCAAAGGAACGGTCAGAGCGTCAATTAGAACAGAAAAAGAAACGTGCCCTGAAAAAAGCACAGAAAAAGAAAAAGTAAGTAAGAAGGAGGACTCTTGCAATGGTTATTTTTACAGGAGCAAGTGTTGAAGAAGCCATTCAAAATGGTTTGAAAACGTTGGATATTCCACGTATGAGAGCGCATATCACTGTTATTTCACGTGAGAAAAAAGGCTTTTTAGGTCTGTTTGGCAAGAAGCCAGCTCAGGTGGATGTCGAGCCGATTGCTGAGACGACAGTTGTCAAGGCCAATCAAAAGGCTGTAAAAGGTGTTCCCGAAGAGATTAATGCTCAGAATGAGCCTGTGCAGTCTGTCAGTGAAGCAACGGTTGATTTGGGTCGTGTGGTAGCTGCCATCAAGAAGGTTGAAGGAGAAGGCGAAGTTATCTCAGATGAGGTAAAGGCTGAAATTCTCAAAAATGACAAGCAAGCTAATACAATTTTAGAAGAGACTGGCACCATTGATCTTCTCAAGACCAACCAAGCTATTGATGAGGCAGTTGCTCAAGCAGAAGCGGACGATAGCAAGGTTATCTCTTTTGAACAAGCAGCTAAAGACAAGGCTGAGCCGACAGAAACAGAAGAAAGCTCTTTTGCTGACTTGGGCATCCAAGTTGAAGCTGACTACGATATTGAAGAAGTGGTTGAGAATGTAACGAACTATGTTCAGAAAATCGTTGATGAGATGGATGTTGAAGCGGGCATTTCCAGCAGTCACAATCGCCGTACCATTAACATGCAGATTGATACCAATGAACCAGGGCGCGTGATTGGCTACCACGGAAAAGTCTTGAAAGCTCTGCAGCTATTGGCACAAAACTATCTTTATAACCAATATTCTAAGAGCTTCTACATTTCTATTAATGTCAATGATTATGTTGAGCATCGGGCAGAAGTGCTGCAAAGCTATGCGCAGAAACTGGCTCAGCGGGCTTTGGAAGACCGACGCGGTCAGCACACTGACCCTATGTCTAACAGCGAGCGCAAAATTATCCACCGCATCATCTCTCGCATCGATGGCGTGACTAGCTATTCCGAAGGCGACGAGCCTAACCGCTATGTCGTCGTGGATATTGATAGCGAATAAAAAGAAAGCCAGCAGAGATGCTGGTTTTTGTAGTAATAAACTAGGAGAAAGAATTATGAAGAAGAGAGTTTTTCTAATTATTTTAGGGTTAGCATTACTTGCTGCCTGTGGCCAAAAGAAAATAGAGAATCAGGATAATACTCCTGATTCGAGTAAGAGTGCATTGGATAAAGAGCAAAAGAGTTCTTCAATTTCAGTAGAACAAGATGAAAAATTATATGCTTCGACTTTGGAGAAATTAACAAAAGATACTTCTGAAGGCCGTGCGCAGATATACACATTCTATGATATTGATAAAAATGGGACGAATGAACTAATCACAGGACATCATTCTGACGGGGCTTATTATTTAGAGGCTATTTATTATTTGAATCAAGGAACATCAACTTATTTAGCTCAATCAAAAGTAGCTTCAGCAGGTGGAAGTCGAGAAAGCGCCACAATATATACAGATGGAACAGTCTTTTATGCTCAATGGCACTCTCTAAGTCCTGATGCTAAGGGTTATCTTTATCGACTGAGATCTGATAATAGTGGTATAGATGTGCTAAAAGAAGCAGATTTTCAAATAGCAGGTGTAGATTCAAATTCTGAAAAAAGCGTAGATTCAGTTTTTGGGTTAGCTTCTAAAAAAGAAGTTGATCTATCTTCGTTAAAGTGGAAAGACATAGAAGACTATCAAGCAACGACAAGTGTTGAAAATCGCAAAGAACAAAGTAGTTCGCCTCAATTGGATTTGGAAGCCATCCAAAAAGGAGATTATACTAGTATTGAAGGTAGATGGAGAAATGGGAAGGGGAGTGAATTAGTATTTGATAAAAATGGCTTGGTTAATAACGACCTAAAATTGGGAAATAATTTTAGAATGATTGATTCTTATTTACAAGGTGGAGTATCCTCTGGAGGTCCGGGTGCAGCCATCTTATTTATTCCAGCAGGTGTTGATATGTCTGTGACTGCGGATGATCAAACGATAGCAGATGCTTCTAATAAAAAACAAGATCGAATTCTTATAACTCAGAGTGTTGTTGTTGATAAGCCTGAGGTTTTCTATTATAGAGAGTAAAGAAAGGATTTTTTATGTCACTTTTTCCAGCTATTGAAACTTATCTGCCTCATCAAGGGGCTAAGTATATATCTCCAGACAAGGCAGGGCGGCTGCGTGAGTCTATGTTGGAGTTGAGAGCTAAGGGCCAGGCGGCACGTAAGGAGTTTACGGATTTGGTCAAGGATTTTCAGAGCCTCTATCCTAAGCTGACCTTGGAGCGAACCAGCCAGTGGATGAATCAGGCACAGATACTGCGGCCCCATTTTTGGAATTATCTTAAAGGCTATGGAGAAATCACAGAACCGATGTTTGCTCTGCGCTTGTATGGGACTGCAGAAGATTTTGGAGTGTCACTAGAGGTGAGCTTTATGGAGCGTAAGAAAGATGAGAACAGCCTCAACAAGCAAAATCGGGTACTGAATCTGCCTATTCAGTCGCCAGCTTACTATTTTGCCCAGATTGATGGTGTGAGTCAGCGCTTTGAAGGTACTGAGGAAAATCGCCAGTTCCTTACTCAGCAGCTGGCAGTCGGTCAGGTTCGTAAGGTCTTAGTCAAATACGATATTCCCCTTTCTCAGGCCGCTTCAAGAGAGCAGGTGCTGTCCCAGCTGCAGGAGGCCATGACAGCCTTGATTCCCTTTTATGAGGCAACTCGGACCATATGATTACGTTTACAAAGAGAAAGTTATTTAAGTAAGTATTGACAAAAGCCCCGGAATCATATAGAATAGTAAAGTATGTTTAGTAACTGATCACAACTAGCCGGCTAAACGAATACAAGAATCTAAGAGGAGGTATTCATCGTGAAACGTACTTATCAACCAAGTAAAATCCGTCGTGCGCGTAAACATGGTTTCCGCCACCGTATGTCAACTAAAAACGGTCGTCGTGTATTGGCAGCTCGCCGTCGTAAAGGACGCAAAGTTTTGGCTGCTTAATCCAAACGATTTATCAAGAAACCAGCGGAGACTCGAGACCGCTGGTTTTTTTGTCTTAAATTTATGGGTGAAATTCAATAGACTGGCAGGAAAGTTCCTCTTTTTTTCCAGTGTCTTTATTTATGACTTCTACATACCAATCTCCTTTGTGGCTATATAGTTTGATAAATTGAACCTGAAGAGACTGCTGTTCATACTTAATTGGAAAAAATTCTTCCTGCCTATGTAATAAAATATCAAGAATGATTCGCAACTGAGAGTTGTTGATTGTTTTCCTGACTTCTGGTTGAAGGATTTTCTCAATTTTTGTGATCTTGCTTAACTGCTGTTCTGAAATCGAGTTTTCAAATTTTTCTTTTAATTTTTGTAGGTCAATATCAAAAGGGCACATATTGTAGTTTTCTAGAGTCAGCATGGAAAAATACAAGGCAGAAATTTCATCTATGGAGAAAATAATAGGAGATAACAAGTCGTTGCTAAGAATTTTATAACTGCCATTCCGGCCTAAGTCAGAATAAATTGGAATGCCTAACGTTTCAAGGCTGGCAATATCACGAAGGGCAGTGCTTTTTGAAATATGATATCGATTCATAATATCTTTTAGATTGAATTGTCTTTTCTTATTGAGAAAAATAAGCATATCGTTAATTCTTTGAGATTTATTCATGCTAAGCTCCATATTTTTATAAAATGGTTTCAAATAATGATACCTTTTTATATTATACTAGTTTTAGAGAAAATAATAAAGGAGTCAAATATGAAGCAATATTTTAAGGCCTTATTGGCAGAACAGACAGAAATGGCCCTAGCAACTTCTGTAAAGGATATGCCAAATGTAAGAATTGTAAATTTTTACTATGATGAGGATACAAAGAAATTGTTCTTTATCTCATTTAAAAATAGTCAAAAAATTCAAGAGTTGGCAACCAATAATCGTATAGCTCTTACAACAATCCCGAAAGGTGATGGGAGGTATATCCGAATTCAAGGGAGAGTCAAAGAAAGCCAGCTTTCTATTGAGGATATAAGAGGCGTTTTTGTCCAGAAATATCCTTATTATCAAGATATTATTGAGCAACACATAAACTCCTTGCAACTTTTTGAAGTCTCTTTTTCTGATGCTTTCTTGGTCTTAGATAATAATCAAGTTGAGAAAATTAAACTATAAGGAGAAAATAGATGGTTGAGATAAAAAGGTGCGATTGGGCTGAAAATAGTGAGCTTGAGAGAAATTATCATGACCATGACTGGGGGCGACCTGTGCATGACGAGCATAAACTCTTTAAAATGTTGATTTTGGAAGGTCAGCAGGCGGGCTTGAGCTGGCAAACTATTTTGTCAAAAATGGATGCTATGACAGAGGCTTATGAAAACTTCGATCCTGAAATAGTCTCCAACTATGACGAGCAGAAGATTGAAGAATTGCTTAGTGATCAAAGAGTGATACGAAATAGGCTAAAAATAAAGGCAGTTATAAAAAATGCTAAAGACTATTTAAAACTAAAAGAAGAATATGGTAGTTTAGATTCTTATATTTGGTCTTTTGTAAAGAATGAACCGATTGTCAATTCATGGTCCAGTATTGAAGAGGTGCCCGCTCGAACGGATCTATCCGATAAAATCAGCAAAGAACTCAAAAAGAAAGGTTTTTCTTTTGTTGGTTCTACGACTGTATATGCCTTTATGCAGTCAATTGGCATGGTCAATGATCATTTGCTGACCTGTGATTTTAGAATATAATCATTTTTCCTTTGAATTGGAAAGGTGAGCGGTCTATTATTGAATGCTGGTAAATGATGTAAAAAAGGAGAATAAAACCAGAAAGAAACTGTTTTTCTTTCTGGTTTTTTGTGTATAGTTAAGTACAGTTGCTTATTTTGCCACTGGTAAAAGCATTGGATACAGATAGCAGAGCAAGGTAAAGCTAATCAAGGCGTAAAAGATGCCGGTGCGGATAGCTTGGATAGGTTTGTAGAAGCGAATCAGAGTCAGTAGGCACCAGACTAAGAGAACTAGGATGAACCAAGCTGAAATCAAGCGCAGTGGTGTTGGTCCGTAGAGATAGATGTAGATTCCAAATAATTTCCAGCCAGCTAGTAAAGCTAGCAGACCGGTAAAGATAAAGAGAATAGTAGCTGCGAATCGCGTCCCTTTCTGATCCCAGAGCGGTTTTTTGGCAATCAGATAGAAGACACCTAGGACTGCAAAGTTAAGGATAGACACCCGAACCAGCTGCCAGAAGCCAGCTACGGCAACAGTTGAGGCATTCTGGGGAGAAATAGCCTGAGCTACTGTTCCGGCGCTTAGGAGCTGACCGAGCTCACCCAGACCCGTCAGGAAGAAGAGTGCATAGGTCAGGCAGAGGCTGCCGATGATAATGTAGGCTGCGAAAGCGGGTGCTACTCGCAAAGGGCGGATACTTGCTTGAAATTTTTTGTAGCTAAGTTTAGTATCTTTTTTGCCTAACAGACTGCCGGCTAGGAGGCCATAAAGGTAAAGACTGACAGGAACAGCCAGGCAGGCCTTGAATAGAATCATGCTGCTATCAAGACTTGAAAAGAGGGAGTCAAGTAGATTCTCAATAACATCAGCGGTATCGCTGAAGAAGGAGGCAAAGCTGTCTGAAACCTGACTCAGTTGGGACCAGACAAAGTAGACCAAGATTCCTGCAACAAAGAAGCTGCTGACGATAATCGCGAGCTGTTGGGCTTTCTTCGAAGACAGACTGTCAGAGCTGTCAGAAGAGTCCTGCTGCTTACCTTCTATAAAGACTAGAATAGCAGCAATGAAATTTTTAAAGGGCAGGATGCAGAAGGCTTGAATGGTGTCAAACCAGACCAGAATCCCCAAACGTCCCTGGCTTAACCAGCCAGTACGGGACAGAATATAGAAGGCGAATGAGATGTGGATGGCCAGAAATTGAAAAAATTCTAGCTGGCGATGAAGTCCCCAGAGGCTTAAAGCTAGGGCTTGAGCTAGCGTCATGATCAGAAAGCTTCTAGCCTCTAATCTGCTGTCAAGATTTTTTATCTGCAGTGATGGATAGGCCAATTTCCTGATTAAGGCTTCGCTTAGCAATATAAGACCGATTGCAAAAGGGAAAAAGGATGCCGTTTGATAATTAAAAAATACTGCAGAGTAAAAGTAGGTTAAAAGATAGAGGATTAGATAGCTGATTTTAAAGAATCGCAGTTGCTTGTCCTCTAGGCCTGCGAAGATGGTCTTTCTTTCTTCCTCTGCGGGCAGACAAGGCTGGACATTCATCTGATCTTGTGCTGGGTATTCCATAATTATTTCTCCTCCTCATCGTCAGGGATATACTCCAAAATATCGCCAGGCTGGCAGTCTAATTCACGGCAGAGAGCGTTGAGTGTTGAAAAGCGGACAGCCTTGGCTCGATTATTTTTTAGGATAGATAGATTGGCTGGTGTTAGGTCAATCAACTCTGCTAAACGGCCAGCACTGATGCGCTTTTGCGCCATGACAAGGTCTAAATTTATCTGAATCATAAGACCTCCTAAATAGTGTAGTCCACTTGATCCTGCAGCTCAATGGCCTTGCCAAAGGCATTGCGGATGACACGGATAATCAGGGTCAATATACTGCAAGAAACAGTGACTAAGAGCATGGGCAAATAGGCTGTCAGCCCCATAAAAAGAGAGATAAGAGCAACAGTGCCCACTTCCCAGCCAAGATAGCGCATGTACTGAACATTTTGTGTGATAAAGACCTGATTTTTACCAATGCGGCTAAGGAGTCGATAGAGATGGACAATGCAGGCCAGAGCCAGGCAGCCGAGGACATAGCCGAGCAGCAGCAAGACCCAAAAGCGTGTCTCTCCTTGAAAGAATGGAGAGGGAAATTCGATAACTAGGTTGACGACCCAAGGTCCTAGAGCTATCAGGATAATGGAAGCAATAAATAAAAGGCTGATACTGATTTTTGTAAGTGTAATGCTCATATCTTCAGCAGTCTTTTTCATTTTGTCTGTCATAATTTCCTCCGACTAACGTTTCATTTCTTAGTAACTATAGCACAAGTTTTATCGATAATCAATAAGAAAATATCGAAAAATGATAAAATCAGTCTTAAGGACTATGTGAAATTTTCTAAAAAGTTCTTATTGTATAGAGATAGATTTCTTGTCAGGAGATGAACAGAGCAGAAGACGATGAATATTTTGCTTGATTTTTGGTATAATGAAAAACAGGAATTGTATACTCTTCTGGTCAGAAGCGGAGTATGTGTATGTAAGGAGGGAAGAATCTGTGGGTGTAAAGCTTGTTCATTATCGTAGTAAGTTATATGAATTTCTTATGGTGCCTGCCATCGTTTCAAGGGAAGATAAACATATGTGGAAGGATTTACGGCAGAATCAAAAGGAGCTGCTTCTTGATGTACAGCCGCACTATGATAAGCTTTATCAGGATTTACTTCCTTTGAAAAGCGAGCTTGTTGCGGTTAGTTTGTTCGAAGGAGCTACAGTGGGACTGGCTCCGCTCCTCTACCTCTACTTGCTAGAAAAAGGAGAAGATCCGGCCAATTTGCATGACTTGTTAGAATGTCTGAAAAAACTAGACGCAGAGCAAATCATCTATTGCTTATCACTTAAGCTTTCTAAAGGGGGAGTTACCAAGGGATATCCTGAAGATCTGCTGGATTTTATAGAGAATAGTGACAAGTCTCCGGAAAATAAATGGTACTGGTACCAAGCTATTCAGTATCCAGAGAAGCTTCGGGATCAATTAGTTTCCTTGCTGGAAAGAGTGTTCGAGCTCTATCAGCCTATTTATGAGCAGTTTGAGCAGGAAGTTCTAGCTTTTGAACAAGAATTTAGCCTATCTGATGTGATGGATGATGAAGAGCAGAATGCCAAGCTTCTTGAAAAGGACACTCAAGTCTTTGTTCTGTCACCCATGTTTATTGATTCTTTTCTCGAAAAGGTTCCTGATTTCACTTCCTATTCCTTAGTCCTTTCGACGAGAAGTTCCCAGTTATCAAAGGCGGAATCAGAGCTTAACGATGAAACATTGGCTCTGACCTTAAAAACTCTTGGTGATGAAACCCGCTATAAAGTCTTGATTGAATTGATTCAACCGCATGCCAAGAATAAAGATATAGCTAAAAAATTGGGGCTTACAAGAGCCTCTATCTCATTCCATACGCAAAAGCTCCTAAATTCTGGCTTGCTGGAGCTTGTGATGGATGATGATTCGGTTAAATACACGGTCAATAAAGAACTGATTCAAAAAATTATAGAGAAGTTCAAACAGGACCTAAAATAGTTTAAGAAGACCTAGATTCATTCTAGGCCTTTATTTTGTAAAATGAAAACCTAACAATAATTTGACAATAATCTAATTTATTGTTATGATTTGTTAAACAAAAATCTAACAAGAGTAAAGGAGATGTCGTATGATTGTTTTTGCAAAAAACAAAAATTTTCGCCAGTTGCTCATCAATCAATGGATTTCAGGTTTTGGAGACATTATTTTTTATTTGGCTTTGATGAACTATGTTTCCGCCTATTCCTTTGCTCCACTTGCGGTTTTATTGATTTCCCTTTCTGAAACGCTGCCCCAGTTAATTCAGGTTTTTACTGGAGTTGCGGCGGACTTTCAGAAGAATCGTATTCATAAATACCTGCTTATACAGTTTAGTAAGGTGCTTTTATATAGCTTGGTAACGTTTTTGCTGCTTGGACAAGAATTCTCTTTCTTGATTCTGCTTGTAATTTGCTTGATTAACTTTCTGTCGGATAGTCTGAGTTATTTTTCAGGGGCCATGCTGACCCCAGTTTATGTAAAGGTGATTGAGCAAGATATGACCTCTGCTATGGGCTTTCGACAAGCTAGTATGAGTCTGGTTCATATTTTGGGGAATCTAGCTGGCGGTTTTCTCATCGCTTGGATGAGTATCGGAGCTTTGGCAGGTCTAAATGCTCTGACATTCTTGCTAGCTTACCTTGGGTTTTGGCATATTAGTAAAAGCTTACAGGACTTAGAACCGGAGCTCAGCAGTGCCAAGGAGCTAAATAGAGAGAATTATTGGCAGCATTTATTGGATTCTCTTAAAGCCTTGCTGGGATTGAAGAATGTTGTGAGGTTGTTATTGGTTTCAACCTTTGGGCAGGTCACTCTGAACATTCTGACGCCAGTAACGACTCTCTTATTGCTGAAAAGGCCTTTTTGGAATTTGCATGTTGGTCAGTCCATTGCCGTGTTAATTGTTCTAAGTTCTGCTGGTTTGATTTTAGGAAACATTTTGAGTGGCAGTTTGCTGAAAAAACTTTCGACTAAGCTTGCTATGTATAGTAGCCAAGTATGTGAAGTTTTTATTCTTTGCGGTTTTTTCTGGCAAAACTTTTTACTTGTCCTGATAGCGAGCTTTGCTTGTGCTGTTACAGTCGGTTTGCTGAGTCCAAGATTGCAGAAATCTGTATTCAGTATGATTCCAGAAGAGTCCATGGGGGCTATCCAGTCGGCTATTAATCTATTTAGCATGGCTGTTCCGAGTGTTTTATCCATGCTGTTAATAGCTCTTGCCAGCAGTATGGGAATTATTTATATTCTCCTCCCGCTTGTGTTAATGCTGGCACTTTCTTTTTACTTAATTATTCCAATGGAGAACTTGAAGGCAGATTCGGATAGCTGTTGAATGGCAGCTATCTTATTTTTCTGCTTTGAAGAGACTTCTGATTTTTCAGGTCATTTTTGGTATAATAAAGGACAGGAAATACAAGGAAGTAAACCATGAAGATTTTTGATACACACACGCATTTAAATGTGGAAGAATTTGCTGGTCGAGAGGCAGAGGAGCTGCAGCTGGCTGCAGAAATGGGCGTCAGTAAAATAAATATTGTCGGTTTTGACCGACCAACCATTGAACGCGCCTTGGAGTTGGCTGACAGCTATGATCAGCTTTATGCTACGATCGGTTGGCATCCGACTGAGGCTGGGACTTATGATGAGGCTGTGGAAGCCTATCTGCTGGACAAGCTTCGTCACCCCAAAGTGCTGGCTCTGGGCGAGATTGGACTGGACTATCACTGGATGACTGCGCCCAAGGATGTTCAGGAGCGGGTTTTTCGACGCCAAATCCAGCTCTCCAAAGAGCTGAACCTGCCCTTTGTCGTTCACACACGTGATGCTTTAGAAGATACCTATGAGATTATCAAGAGTGAAGGCGTGGGCCCTCGAGGTGGTATTATGCACTCTTATTCGGGTTCTTTGGAAATGGCAGAGCGCTTTATCGAGTTAGGAATGATGATTTCCTTTTCTGGAGTTGTCACTTTTAAGAAAGCGACGGATATTCAGGAGGCGGCTCAGAATCTGCCTTTGGACAAAATCCTCGTCGAGACGGATGCACCTTACTTGGCGCCTGTTCCCAAACGAGGCCGAGAAAACAAAACAGCCTATACTCGCTATGTTGTAAAGAAAATTGCTGAGCTTCGTGGGTTGCCTGTCGAAGAAGTAGCGCAAGCGACCTATGATAATGCAAAGAAGGTGTTTGGGCTTGACTGAGAAGATAAAAATCCCCCAGGTAATTGTCGTTGAGGGCAAGGATGATACGGCCAATCTGCAGCGATTTTACCAAGTTGACACTTACGAGACGAGAGGTTCCGCTATCAATGAAGAAGACCTAGAGCGGATTGAGAAACTGCACCAGCTGCGTGGGGTTATTGTCTTTACTGATCCAGACTACAATGGCGAGCGTATCCGTCGAATGATTATGGAGGCAGTGCCAACTGCTCAGCATGCCTTTCTCCGACGAGATGAAGCAACTCCCAAGTCTAAGAACAAAGGTCGGTCGCTCGGAGTAGAACACGCTTCGTTTGAGGATTTGCAGCAAGCTTTAGCTGGTCTAGTCGGATATTTCGATGATGAGGATAATTTTGACATCACCAAAAGCGATCTTGTGCGACTAGGTTTGCTTATGGGAAGTGACAGCCGTCAGCGTCGAGAGTATCTGGGAGAAGAGCTCCGTATCGGCTATTCTAATGGTAAGCAGCTCCTCAAACGCTTGGAATTATTTGGGGTGACCTTGGCGGAAGTGGAAGAAACCATGCTCAGATATTCAGGTCTAACGGAGTAAGAAATGAAAAAAGTAATTATTACGGGCGGCAATAGTGGTATTGGCTATCAGGCTGCAAAACAGTTAGCTGAAAAGGGCTGGTCAGTGACCTTATTTTGTCGGCGGAAAGAAGCAGCTGAGCAAGCCTGTGAGAAAATCCGTCAACAAACAGGAAATTCGCATGTAGATTATATCTTGGTTGATTTATCTGAGATGAAGAGCGTCAGGAAAGCAGTGGAACAGTATATCCAAAAAGAAGAGACTTTAGATGTTTTAATTAACAATGCGGCTGATTTTGACTTATCAATCAAAAAGCCAATTCTTACCAAAGACGGATTAGAAAGACAATTTGCGACCAACGTGGTTGCTCCCTTTTTACTTTCTGCCTTGTTGAAGGGCTTGTTGGAAAAGTCAGAAAGTGGTCGGATTGTTAATATTTCTTCCCAAGGGCTAGTGCTTTATCCTTTCATGAAGCTTGATTTTGAAAATTTATCTGGACAAAAACATTACAGTCCTGCTAAGACCTATTATCAGAATAAACTGGCCTTGTTGATGCTATCCCTTTACATGCGGAAACAGTCGAAAGGCATCAAAATTCAGGCCATCCGTGTAACCATTGTCAAAGTAGATATGCGTCGCTATGATCATCTCAGCGTTTTTATGAAAAATCTGTATAAAATTAAGTCGAGATTTTCGATTAGTCCTGAAGAAATGGCGAAAGTTTATACAGCCTTATCTACAGAAGATGGTTATGAGGGCTTTTTGTATGACGAGAAATGCAGAGAAGTAAAGGCTAACGCATTTGCTTACGAGGAAGAAGAGCAGAAAAAACTTTACAGCTTGCTAGAGCAAATGACCTCCTTAAAAGATAATGAATAAATAATTAGAAAAGAGAAAACATGCGTATTGCAGATCATAGTGTGACCCGTGCCATTCTGGAGCGTCACGGTTTCACCTTTAAAAAATCCTTCGGTCAGAATTTCCTGACTGATACCAACATCCTCCAGAAAATTGTGGATACTGCTGAGATTGACAAAAAAGTCAATGTCATCGAGATTGGTCCTGGTATTGGGGCTTTGACGGAGTTTTTGGCGGAAAATGCTGCAGAAGTTATGGCCTTTGAGATTGATGATCGTCTGGTGCCAATTTTGGCGGATACCCTGCGCGATTTTGACAATGTGACAGTGGTCAATCAGGATATTCTCAAGGTTGATTTGGCCCAGTACATAGCAGAGTTTAAAAATCCAGACCTGCCTATCAAGGTAGTGGCAAATCTGCCCTACTACATTACTACGCCTATTCTTATGCATTTGATTGAAAGCGGGATTCCTTTTAGTGAGTTTGTCGTTATGATGCAAAAAGAAGTAGCGGATCGGATATCAGCTCAGCCTAATACCAAGGCCTACGGTAGTTTGTCGATTGCGGTACAGTATTACATGACGGCCAAGGTTGCTTTTATTGTACCGCGAACAGTATTTGTGCCTGCGCCAAATGTGGATTCGGCTATTCTCAAGATGGTGCGCAGAGACCAGCCAGCTGTTGAGGTACAGGACGAGAAATTCTTTTTCAAGGTTTCCAAGGCCAGCTTTGTCCACCGCAGGAAGACCCTATGGAATAACCTGACCAGTTGTTTTGGAAAGTCAGAGGAGACTAAAGGCAAACTAACAGCAGCTTTAGAACGAGCTGACTTATCTCCAAGTGTTCGGGGAGAAGCTCTGAGTTTAGAGGAATTTGCGCGCTTGGCAGACGCTTTGAAGTCTGAAGGATTATAAAAAAATAGAAGATCCGCTCTATATAGCTGGTCTTCTATTTTGCTCATGAGGTACATATGAAAGTGAAATTTCTGTCTTTGTTTTCTGCCTTGCTCTGGTTTTCGCAGTCTTTACTCCATTTCCTGCTTATGCTAGGTCTGCCTCTGGGACTTTTGGTATTTGGCGGCGCTTATATAGTATTTCCTTTATGGTTGCGGCCAGTTAACTTCCTGCTTTTCTTGCTGTGGGGTTTCTTTAGTCTTAGTTATCTATCTTTTGGTGGTTGGCTAAGAAGTAGCTTGAAGTCTTCTGTTCTGAGAAAGATTATCTTAAGTGGAACTGTTTTTCTCTTTTTGGCTACTGTTTTCAATTTCTTTGTGACCGCTAGTCTATTAGAGAAGTATTTAACAGGGGGACTGACCTTTCTGGCTTTTCTCAGCAGTGTAATTCTACTTCATAATAACAAAAAATCCTATCAATCATGATAGGATTGCTTTTTATGCGGAGGAAGGGATTTGAACCCTCACACCCGTACGGGCACATGCGCCTGAAGCATGCGTGTCTGCCGTTCCACCACCTCCGCTTGAGATTCTATTATAACTTATTTTTGTGAAAATGCCAATAGAGAATGAAAAAATTATTCAATAAAGAAATAGATAGAAAAAGATTTGCTGATTTCATTGCCTTTACAGTATGGATTTGTTACAATGAAGTATATATGTTTATTTGGCTATAAAATAAAAGAGGAGATATGATGAAAGTTAAGAAATGGTTGTTGTTTCTGATGTTGCCCCTTCTATTTTTGCTGGATGTGAGGCTTTTTGTAAGACATATTCAAGCGGATACTTTGAAAAATGCAATTACAGACATAAAAATCTGGGATTATGTAAATGGCCGGGAAGCAACTAAGATTAATGGTGCGTACTCATTGACGCAAGGAGGAAGCTATCGCTATCAACTGACTTTTGATTTGTCTGCTTATGACAATAGACTGAAAGATGGAGATACCTTTACCTTTACAGTTCCGAATGGAGCAACCATTGCTGATGGCACCAAGTTTAATCTGACAGACCAAGAGACACAGGTTCAGCTTGGTGCAGCAAAGACTAAATCCAACGGTTCGGCTAAGGGTGGTCTTATAACAGTAACTCTTCAAAATTTGGAGGAGTATAAGGCTAAAACAACTGCAAGTGGAGTAAAAGGTAGTTTTTTCTTTGACTTTCAGGCAACATCGATAGGGGCTAATCAAGATTGGAATTATAATCCAGATGAGACCCAAGGTACGATGGCACATAAGGTAACTATTAATGAACGTAGGCAAAGTAGTTTTTCTACAGCTGGAGAAAACTTTGCCAAGTTTGGAGGAGTTATTGCTAAAAAACCATATAATTCGGCTATTCTTGGAAAAAGTGGAGATTATTCACATAACTGGGTTGTGCGGATTAACACTCAACAAAAAACCTACAATTCGCCAATTGTCATTAAAGATAAGATTCCTGATAACAGTGCTCCTATGCAATTTGTTCCAGAAGGGATTGTTTTACGCCAGGGAGCTTATACAAATAGTTTATCCAGTATTTCCAATTCAGTTGTATTAAAACAAGGTCAAGATTATACCATTACATATAATGAGACTTATACAGAGTTTACTTTAACGATTAGCAACCCGAGCAATCATGCTTTTATGTTGAGCTATACGACGACTTCACCTGCTGATGGCTCTTTGGTTTCAAATACAGCTGAGATGGAAGTTGACAATGAAACGTTACCGTTTAGAGATGATCGTCCTGCTCAGAAGAGTTTCACTGTTGAACGAAGTAGCCGCATTACAGAAGGCGGTGTCATTACTGCTGATATCAGTAATAGTCTGGTTATTTACAAACAGGATTCTAAGACTGGTAAAATGCTGGAGGGAGCTATCTTTAAGGTGATAACTCCGAGTGGCGAAGAAATTACTCTGCCGCCAACAGATGCTAACGGTCGGGTTTCTACACAGCCTTTCTCAAGTGAAGAAATCAAGAAAGGCCAATTCACAGTAGAAGAAGTAACAGCTCCAGAAGGATATGTGCTGGACGGTGATCCGATGAAGGTGACTATCAAGGCTGAAGGAGCGGTTAAGACAGTCAAGAATACGGTAGATCCCAATGCCAACAAAAAGTTGACAATTAAGAAAGTTTGGAAAGATGAAAACAACCAGGATGGTAAGCGTCCAGCTTCCATTGCTGTAGATGTTTACGCTAATGGTCAAAAACTGGCTGATAAGACAGTGACCGTAACTGGTGGCAGTACTGATGCGGAGTGGACAGCTCAGACAACTGATTTACCAATCCTTGATGCAAATGGTCAAAAAATCACCTATACAATCGGTGAAGATCAGCTTGATGGTTACGATGCCCCAGAAGTAGATCAGGGGAATCTCACTGTTACCAATAGTCGTACGCCAGAGAAAATAGTTATCAAAGCTAGCAAGAAATGGGATGATGCCGAGAATCAAGACGGCAAACGTCCTGCCAGTGTTGTTGTCAAACTTTATAAAGAAGTCGGCGGTCAGAAATCAGAAGTTGCGAACCGAACTTTGACCGAAGCTGACCAGTGGTCAACTGAGTTCACTAACTTGAACAAGTATGAAAAAGGACAAGAAGTAGTTTACTCTCTGGAAGAGGACGCAGTCCCTCATTATCAAGCTCAAGTTATTGGAAATGCTGCTGAAGGATTTGTTGTGACCAATACCCATCAATCAGAAACAACCACAGTTGCTGGTCAGAAGAAGTGGGATGATGCAGATAACCAAGATGGTAAGCGTCCAGCATCTGTTAAGGTTAAAATTCTGA
>NZ_LSJN01000022.1:0-5123 GCF_001557225.1 Streptococcus sp. CCH8-C6 | reverse complement strand
AAAAAAGGTATTGACAGTTGGGTGGTATAGGTGATATACTAATATAGTTGTCGCGAAAGACAAAGCCCTTTGAAAACTGAACAAGACGAACCAAGTGCAGGGTGACATAGAGATATGTAACCTGTCAAAAAAACGAAAATAAATCTGTCAGTGGACAGTAATGAGTGCGAACTCAAACTTTTTAATGAGAGTTTGATCCTGGCTCAGGACGAACGCTGGCGGCGTGCCTAATACATGCAAGTAGAACGCTGAAGAGAGGAGCTTGCTCTTCTTGGATGAGTTGCGAACGGGTGAGTAACGCGTAGGTAACCTGCCTGGTAGCGGGGGATAACTATTGGAAACGATAGCTAATACCGCATAAAATTGATTATTGCATGATAATTAATTGAAAGATGCAATTGCATCACTACCAGATGGACCTGCGTTGTATTAGCTAGTTGGTGAGGTAACGGCTCACCAAGGCGACGATACATAGCCGACCTGAGAGGGTGATCGGCCACACTGGGACTGAGACACGGCCCAGACTCCTACGGGAGGCAGCAGTAGGGAATCTTCGGCAATGGGGGGAACCCTGACCGAGCAACGCCGCGTGAGTGAAGAAGGTTTTCGGATCGTAAAGCTCTGTTGTAAGAGAAGAACGGGTGTGAGAGTGGAAAGTTCACACTGTGACGGTATCTTACCAGAAAGGGACGGCTAACTACGTGCCAGCAGCCGCGGTAATACGTAGGTCCCGAGCGTTGTCCGGATTTATTGGGCGTAAAGCGAGCGCAGGCGGTTAGATAAGTCTGAAGTTAAAGGCTGTGGCTTAACCATAGTATGCTTTGGAAACTGTTTAACTTGAGTGCAGAAGGGGAGAGTGGAATTCCATGTGTAGCGGTGAAATGCGTAGATATATGGAGGAACACCGGTGGCGAAAGCGGCTCTCTGGTCTGTAACTGACGCTGAGGCTCGAAAGCGTGGGGAGCAAACAGGATTAGATACCCTGGTAGTCCACGCCGTAAACGATGAGTGCTAGGTGTTAGGCCCTTTCCGGGGCTTAGTGCCGCAGCTAACGCATTAAGCACTCCGCCTGGGGAGTACGACCGCAAGGTTGAAACTCAAAGGAATTGACGGGGGCCCGCACAAGCGGTGGAGCATGTGGTTTAATTCGAAGCAACGCGAAGAACCTTACCAGGTCTTGACATCCCTCTGACCGCTCTAGAGATAGAGTTTTCCTTCGGGACAGAGGTGACAGGTGGTGCATGGTTGTCGTCAGCTCGTGTCGTGAGATGTTGGGTTAAGTCCCGCAACGAGCGCAACCCCTATTGTTAGTTGCCATCATTCAGTTGGGCACTCTAGCGAGACTGCCGGTAATAAACCGGAGGAAGGTGGGGATGACGTCAAATCATCATGCCCCTTATGACCTGGGCTACACACGTGCTACAATGGCTGGTACAACGAGTCGCAAGCCGGTGACGGCAAGCTAATCTCTGAAAGCCAGTCTCAGTTCGGATTGTAGGCTGCAACTCGCCTACATGAAGTCGGAATCGCTAGTAATCGCGGATCAGCACGCCGCGGTGAATACGTTCCCGGGCCTTGTACACACCGCCCGTCACACCACGAGAGTTTGTAACACCCGAAGTCGGTGAGGTAACCGTAAGGAGCCAGCCGCCTAAGGTGGGATAGATGATTGGGGTGAAGTCGTAACAAGGTAGCCGTATCGGAAGGTGCGGCTGGATCACCTCCTTTCTAAGGAGTCCGTAAGGACACACGGAATGCACTTGGGTCTTGTTTAGTTTTGAGAGGGCTATGTGGGGCCTTAGCTCAGCTGGGAGAGCGCCTGCTTTGCACGCAGGAGGTCAGCGGTTCGATCCCGCTAGGCTCCATTATCTAGTTTGACTAGATAAAGAACTTGTCCATTGAAAATTGAATACCGATATCAAATAGTAACAAGAAAATAAACCGAAAACGCTGTGAATATTAATGAGTTTAAGACTGAAAGGTCAAAATAAGGTTAAGTTAGTAAGGGCGCACGGTGGATGCCTTGGCACTAGGAGCCGATGAAGGACGTGACAAACGACGAAATGCCTCGGGGAGCTGTAAGTAAGCACTGATCCGGGGATGTCCGAATGGGGGAACCCAACAGGTTGATGCCTGTTACCCATTTCTGTTAAGGAAATGAGGAGGAAGACGCAGTGAACTGAAACATCTAAGTAGCTGCAGGAAGAGAAAGCAAAAGCGATTGCCTTAGTAGCGGCGAGCGAAGAGGCAGGAGGGCAAACCGAAGAGTTTACTCTTCGGGGTTGTAGGACTGCAATGTGGACTCAGAATTTATAGAAGAATGACTTGGGAAAGTCAGCCAAAGAGAGTAAGAGCCTCGTATTTTAAATAGATTCTGTACCTAGCAGTATCCTGAGTACGGCGGGACACGTGAAATCCCGTCGGAATCTGGGAGGACCATCTCCCAACCCTAAATACTCCCTAGTGACCGATAGTGAACCAGTACCGTGAGGGAAAGGTGAAAAGCACCCCGGGAGGGGAGTGAAATAGAACCTGAAACCGTGTGCCTACAACAAGTTCGAGCCCGTTCATGGGTGAGAGCGTGCCTTTTGTAGAATGAACCGGCGAGTTACGTTATGATGCGAGGTTAAGTTGAAGAGACGGAGCCGTAGGGAAACCGAGTCTGAATAGGGCGCTTTAGTATCATGATGTAGACCCGAAACCATGTGACCTACCCATGAGCAGGTTGAAGGTGCGGTAAAACGCACTGGAGGACCGAACCAGGGCACGTTGAAAAGTGCTTGGATGACTTGTGGGTAGCGGAGAAATTCCAAACGAACTTGGAGATAGCTGGTTCTCTCCGAAATAGCTTTAGGGCTAGCGTCGACATAAAGATTCTTGGAGGTAGAGCACTGTTTGGGTGAGGGGTCCATCCCGGATTACCAATCTCAGATAAACTCCGAATGCCAATGAATTATGGTCGGCAGTCAGACTGCGAGTGCTAAGATCCGTAGTCGAAAGGGAAACAGCCCAGACCACCAGCTAAGGTCCCAAAATAATTGTTAAGTGGAAAAGGATGTGGGGTTGCACAGACAACTAGGATGTTAGCTTAGAAGCAGCTATTCATTCAAAGAGTGCGTAATAGCTCACTAGTCGAGTGACCCTGCGCCGAAAATGTACCGGGGCTAAAACAATTTACCGAAGCTGTGGATACCTTTTATAGGTATGGTAGGAGAGCGTTCTATGTGTGGAGAAGGTGTACCGTGAGGAGCGCTGGAACGCATAGAAGTGAGAATGCCGGTATGAGTAGCGCAAGACAGGTGAGAATCCTGTCCACCGTAAGACTAAGGTTTCCAGGGGAAGGCTCGTCCGCCCTGGGTTAGTCGGGACCTAAGGAGAGACCGAAAGGTGTATCCGATGGCCAACAGGTTGAGATTCCTGTACTAGAGTATGAAGTGATGGAGGGACGCAGTAGGCTAACTCGTGCGTACGATTGGATGTACGTCTAAGCAGTGAGGCGTGGTATGAGTCAAATGCTTATACCTGTAACGTTGAGCTGTGATGGGGAGCGAAGTTTAGTAGCGAGTGAGTGATGTCACACTGCCAAGAAAAGCTTCTAGCGTTGTATCATACTCTACCCGTACCGCAAACCGACACAGGTAGTCGAGGCGAGTAGCCTCAGGTGAGCGAGAGAACTCTCGTTAAGGAACTCGGCAAAATGACCCCGTAACTTCGGGAGAAGGGGTGCTGACTTTGGTCAGCCGCAGTGAATAGGCCCAAGCAACTGTTTATCAAAAACACAGCTCTCTGCTAAATCGTAAGATGATGTATAGGGGGTGACGCCTGCCCGGTGCTGGAAGGTTAAGAGGAGTGCTTAGCGGTAACGCGAAGGTATGAATTGAAGCCCCAGTAAACGGCGGCCGTAACTATAACGGTCCTAAGGTAGCGAAATTCCTTGTCGGGTAAGTTCCGACCCGCACGAAAGGCGTAATGATTTGGGCACTGTCTCAACGAGAGACTCGGTGAAATTTTAGTACCTGTGAAGATGCAGGTTACCCGCGACAGGACGGAAAGACCCCATGGAGCTTTACTGCAGTTTGATATTGAGTGTCTGTGCCACATGTACAGGATAGGTAGGAGCCTATGAAATCGGGACGCCAGTTTCGATGGAGGCGTTGTTGGGATACTACCCTTGTGTTATGGCCACTCTAACCCGGTAGGTTTATCATCTACGGAGACAGTGTCTGACGGGCAGTTTGACTGGGGCGGTCGCCTCCTAAAAGGTAACGGAGGCGCCCAAAGGTTCCCTCAGACTGGTTGGAAATCAGTCGCAGAGTGTAAAGGTATAAGGGAGCTTGACTGCGAGAGCTACAACTCGAGCAGGGACGAAAGTCGGGCTTAGTGATCCGGTGGTTCCGCATGGAAGGGCCATCGCTCAACGGATAAAAGCTACCCTGGGGATAACAGGCTTATCTCCCCCAAGAGTTCACATCGACGGGGAGGTTTGGCACCTCGATGTCGGCTCGTCGCATCCTGGGGCTGTAGTCGGTCCCAAGGGTTGGGCTGTTCGCCCATTAAAGCGGCACGCGAGCTGGGTTCAGAACGTCGTGAGACAGTTCGGTCCCTATCCGTCGCGGGCGTAGGAAATTTGAGAGGATCTGCTCCTAGTACGAGAGGACCAGAGTGGACTTACCGCTGGTGTACCAGTTGTTCTGCCAAGAGCATCGCTGGGTAGCTATGTAGGGAAGGGATAAACGCTGAAAGCATCTAAGTGTGAAACCCACCTCAAGATGAGATTTCCCATAACGCAAGTTAGTAAGAGCCCTGAGAGAAGATCAGGTTGATAGGTTAGAAGTGGAAGTGTGGTGACACATGGAGCGGACTAATACTAATCGCTCGAGGACTTATCCTAGAATAAGAGCTTCATCAGAGTGCAGCGAATGGTTTAGAGAAATGTTAGATTTGATATTGTATTCAATTTTGAGTTGACAAGGCTTGTCTGAGACGACAGGACAGTTAATTCAATAGTTAAGTGACGATAGCCTAGGAGATACACCTGTACCCATGCCGAACACAGCAGTTAAGCCCTAGAACGCCGGAAGTAGTTGGGGGTTGCCCCCTGTGAGATATGGTAGTCGCTTAGC
>NZ_LSJN01000021.1:0-6121 GCF_001557225.1 Streptococcus sp. CCH8-C6 | reverse complement strand
CCTTGGCGGATCGTATCGTTATCATGTCAGCGACCAAGAATCCTGCTGGAACTGGTACGATTGGACGAGTGGAGCAGATTGGTACGCCGCAGGAAGTCTATAAACATCCGGCAAATAAGTTTGTGGCCGGCTTCATTGGTAGTCCAGCTATGAACTTCTTTGAAGTGACACTGGAAGATGGCCGTCTTGTCGGACCAAACAGAGACTTCAGTCTCCAAGTCCCAGAGGGCAATCTTAAGAGGTTGCGGGAGAAGGGCTATGAAGGAAATAAGTTGATTTTTGGTATTCGTCCGGAAGATATCAACATGGAACCAGCCTTTCTGGAAACCTTCCCTGAGTCGGTTCTAACTGCGAAGATTTCTGTTTCTGAGTTGCTTGGAGCGGAGTCTCACCTCTACTGTGCGGTTGGTGGCAGTGAGTTTGTTGCCAAAGTTGATGCACATGATTATATGAATACCGGAAGCAGTATTAAACTTGGCTTCGACCTAGACAAGGCGCATTACTTTGATGCTGAAACGGAAGACAATATTTTCTAATCTATTGCTCCTTATAAAATAATCCAGACAGATTACTGTTTGGATTTTTACAAAAAACTATCTATAAATTTAGTAAAATTTTACTAAATTTATTGAAGTTTTACTCAAAAATAGTTATAATAAAGATAAGAAAACGATTACAATGTCGAACAATCATTTTAAAGGAGTTTAGCTTATGTCAAATGTCATTTCAGTAGATCAAGTCCGCGCAGATTTTGCTAAGGTTTTTGGAGTAGAAGCGGATCACACTTTCTTTTCACCTGGTCGGATTAATCTGATTGGTGAGCATACGGACTATAACGGCGGCCATGTTTTTCCTGCTGCGATTTCTCTAGGAACTTATGGAGCGGCTCGCAAGCGGGACGATCAGCTCTTGAGATTCTTCTCAGGAAATTTTGAAGAAAAAGGGATTATTGAAGTGCCGCTGGAAAACCTGCACTTTGAGCCTGAGCATAACTGGACCAACTATCCGAAAGGAGTTCTGCATTTTCTGCAGGAGGCAGGCCATAAGATTGACCGAGGCATGGATGTCTATGTTTATGGAAATATTCCCAACGGATCGGGCTTGTCTTCTTCTGCATCTCTAGAGCTCTTGACGGGTGTCATTGCTGAGAAACTCTTTGATTTGCAGTTGGAACGTTTGGACCTAGTGAAAATCGGTAAATTAACTGAGAATGAATTTATCGGGGTTAATTCTGGCATTATGGACCAGTTTGCTATCGGAATGGGAGCTGACCAGCGCGCTATTTACTTAGATACCAATACTCTTGAGTATGATTTGGTGCCGCTTGATCTTAAGGACAATGTCGTAGTGATTATGAATACCAACAAGCGCCGTGAGTTGGCGGATTCTAAGTACAATGAGCGCCGTGCAGAGTGCGAAAAAGCTGTTGAAGAACTGAACCGCAAGCTGTCTATCGCTACCTTGGGTGAGTTGGACGAGTGGTCCTTTGATGAGTATAGCTATCTGATAGAGGATGAAAATCGTCTCAAACGGGCTCGCCATGCTGTTTTGGAAAATCAACGGACTTTGCAAGCGCGGGCAGCTTTGCAAGCAGGCGATCTTGACAAGTTTGGCCGTCTCATGAATGCGTCTCATGTTTCTTTGGAACATGACTATGAAGTGACTGGTCTAGAGCTGGACACCTTGGTTCATACGGCCTGGGAGCAAGAAGGTGTTCTGGGGGCTCGTATGACTGGAGCAGGCTTCGGTGGCTGCGCCATTGCTTTAGTTGCTAAGGATGCGGTGGAATTTTTCAAAGAAAATGTCGGCCGCAAGTATCAAGAAGTTGTCGGCTATGCCCCTAGCTTTTACATTGCAGAAGTAGCTGGCGGAAGCCGAGTGCTGGACTAATTCACAGAAAAGAAACTTGGGTCTGGGACAAAAGTCCTAGCCTCTCAATTGTCTTTGGATTGTCGAGCAAGACGCAGTGGTTGAGTGGGCTCTATTACGCTGATTTCATCAGCTTTTACAGCCCTACTCAACTGTGCGGAGATGGGACGACGAAATCGAATTCTAACGAATTATCGATTTCTGTCCCACTCTCTTTACTAGCAAGAGAAAGGAAGAACTATGTCCAAGAAGTTACTAGATGCTTTCGTATCAGCAGTGATTGACAATAGCACTTTTGAGGAAATGGACACCATCTATCTGAGCAATCGTGTCATGGCTTTAGTCGGAGAGGCAGTGGCAGAGCAGGATATACTGGGAGCTGAGCAGCTAATTGACCTTAAGGATGACTTGGTAGCCGTAGCTGTGAAGAATGGGAAGATTGGTGATACTCTGGCAGAGCAGGATATACTGGGAGCTGAGCTCATGAACTTAATCACACCTGCCCCTAGCCAGCTCAATCGGGACTTCTGGACGACTTATGCCTCCAATCCCGAGCAAGCTGTAGCTGATTTTTACCAACTTAGTCAAAAGAATGACTATATCAAGGTCAAGGCCATTGCTAAAAGCATTGCTTTCAAATCGCCAACTGAATATGGAGATTTGGAAATCACCATCAATCTCTCTAAGCCAGAAAAGGATCCCAAGGAAATTGCGGCAGCTAAAAAGGTTAAGACCAGTCATTATCCAGCCTGCCAGCTCTGTATGGAAAATGAAGGTTACCAAGGGCGCTTGGACCACCCAGCCCGTGCCAACCATCGCATTATTCGATTTGACTTGGCTGGACAGGAGTGGGGCTTCCAGTATTCCCCCTATGCCTACTTTAATGAGCATTGCATCTTTCTCCACAGCCAGCACCTTCCCATGGCTATCAGTCGGCTGACCTTTGAGCGTCTGCTGGACATCGTTGAGACCTTTCCAGGCTATTTCGCAGGTTCTAACGCCGACCTCCCTATTGTCGGCGGCTCTATCCTGACCCACGACCACTATCAGGGCGGACGTCATACCTTCCCTATGGAAATAGCAGAGCTGGATTGCAGCTTTACTTTTAGCGGATTTGAAGAGGTGGAGGCAGGCATTGTCAAGTGGCCCATGTCCGTCATTCGTCTAAGGTCTGAGAAGAAGGAACAGTTGATTGAGTTGGCTGACAAGATCTTGCAAGCTTGGCGAACTTATTCTGACCCAAGTGTGCAGGTGTTGGCAGAGTCTGAGGGTGAGCCTCACCATACCATCACACCGATTGCCCGCAGGAAAGATGGATCTTTTGAGCTGGACTTGGTCTTGCGGGACAATCAAACTTCCCCAGAACATCCGGACGGCATTTACCATCCTCATAGGGATGTGCAGCATATTAAGAAAGAAAATATCGGCCTGATTGAGGTTATGGGGCTGGCTATTCTGCCGCCTCGGCTCAAGGAAGAACTCAAGCAAGTGGAACTTTTCTTGCTGGGAGATGACTGTCAAGTCGCTGCCTATCATAGGGATTGGGTCAATCAACTCAAAGACCAGAATCCAGATGTTACCGCTGAGACGGTGGAAGGAGTAGTTCAGGCATCGGTTGGACAAATTTTCAGCCGAGTACTGGAAGACGCGGGAGTTTACAAGCGAACAGAGGAAGGGCAGGAGGCTTTCATGCGCTTCGTCCAATCCGTCGGCATCCAGCCCTAGGAAATGTGTTATAATGAATCTAGCGTAACAGGGAAAGGAAGGTTTTATGGCAATTTTAGTATTAGGTGGAGCTGGCTATATCGGCTCGCACATGGTTGACTGTTTGATAGCAGCAGGTAAGGGAGAGGTAGTCGTTGTTGATAATTTGGTGACTGGTCATCGGGCAGCCGTCCACCCGCAAGCAGTCTTTTATGAGGGGGATTTGGCGGATAAGGACTTTATGCGTGATGTCTTTGCTAAGCATCCATCCATCGATGCAGTCATTCACTTTGCAGCCTTTTCACTGGTGGCAGAGTCTATGGCGGACCCGCTCAAGTATTTTGACAATAACATAGCCGGAATGGTTTCTCTTTTGGAGGTCATGCAGGAATGCGGCGTTAAAAACATTGTCTTTTCTTCAACTGCTGCAACTTATGGCATTCCTGAGGAAGTTCCGATTCTGGAAACAACTCCGCAAAAGCCGATTAATCCTTATGGTGAGAGCAAACTCATGATGGAGACCATTATGCGCTGGGCAGACCAGGCCTATGGCATCAAGTTTGTAGCCCTGCGTTATTTCAATGTAGCGGGTGCCAAGCCCGACGGCTCAATCGGCGAGGACCACGGACCTGAAACCCATCTCCTGCCCATTGTGCTTCAGGTGGCTCAGGGCAAACGTGAGAAGATTGCCGTTTTTGGTGATGATTACGATACTCCGGACGGGACCAATGTCCGCGATTATGTCCATCCTTTCGACTTGGCTGACGCCCATATTTTGGCTGTCGAGCACCTGCGAGCCGGACATCCTTCAGATGCCTTTAACCTTGGTTCTTCGACTGGTTTTTCCAACCTGCAGATTGTAGAAGCGGCCCGAAAGGTGACCGGACATCCTATTCCTTTGGAAATAGCAGAGCGGCGCTCAGGGGATCCGGATACGCTGATTGCTTCCTCTGAGAAGGCAAGAAATGTTCTGGGTTGGCAGCCGAAATTTGACAATATCGAAATCATTATCGAAACTGCTTGGAAATGGCATTTCAGTCATCCAAATGGCTATGATGATAATAAAGATATGTTACTTTCTTTATTTGTTAAGTAAGTTTCGCTTTCATTTTATGTCTTTACCTTTCTAGATTGTATCTATTGCTTAAGTTGTGTTAGTTTTGAACGGGTTGACAATTTGTAAAAAATATATTTATTTTTGAGCAAAAATATTGAAAAATCTTAAGACTTTCAGTATTATAAAGAGGTTAGAAAATATAATGTAAAGGGATTTTATGAAAAAAGATTTTTGGGGACGCGATATTTATCGCTTTTCATTTCGTAAGCTATCGATTGGTCTAGTTTCAGCTGCAATCGGTTGCCTTTTTTTGCTATTCTCAGCAGGTAATGGTATTCAGTCTGTCCATGCACAGGATTTTGCTAAAGATGAATCTATTCAAATTCAGTACAAATATGTAACAGAATCGGAATTGACTCGTGAAGAACAAGAATCAGTAATTAAAGAAGTGCCAAGATTTGTTGAGGAAAACTCTGATACTTATTATTTGGTCTACCGACCAAAAACTCATAATATTGGAGTATTGCCTCACACAGGTTTTTCAGGAGATTTGGAAACTGTTCTGTCCGTTTCTGGAGTAGCATTGGTCATTCTTGTTATTCGAAAAAAACGTTTAGGTAAGCATCATTTAGCTGCTCTACTTATGATAACTAGTTTTGGTACATCTTTGTTAGCTCCAACGGTTCTTGCTGTTACTAATATTCAGTTGGCTTCTTATAATCAAAGTCTTAATCTAGGAATCGGTAATCATTTACCAAGTCCTTTGTCTATTGAAGGGTTTGAATATATTGGGTATTTAAAAAATAATCGCATTCTTCCCCAGACAATGGGCGGTTCACGTCTTTTTGAAGATCATTTAAACCTAAAATTCACTAATAATAATTTGAGCTTGCAACCAAAAGATAGAGCTCTAAAGCCAGCAATTACTAGCCAGAAAACAGGTAGAAATCTAGAAAAATCACAAGATGATATAAGTCGTAACGATGACGGCGAAAATGGTTTTGATGTTCAAATCTCAGATACAATTGGGACTGAAGTAGTTGCTTACCAAACTCTCTATCAAAAAACAGATGAATTATTGGAGGGGCAAACAAGGGTTTTTCAAACAGGAGTAGCGGGAAGTAGAAAAGTAGTAACTAGAAATTACTATAGAAACAATAAAAATACTCAGGATCTTTTTAAAAGTGAAGTAATTTCAGATCAACTGTTAATAAAACCTGTTGATGAGATTGTCTTAGTTGGAACTGGTAAAGTTCAAAAAAATGTACAAAAGGATCAAGTCGTTTCTCAAACTACTCAAATAGCACCAGTGCATGAAGTACCAGAAGCAACTAACTACAGTACTACTCCAGACACAGCACCAGTGCATGAAGTACCAGAAGCAACTAATTACGGCACTACTCCAGACACAGCACCAGTGCATGAAGTACCAGAAGCAACTAACTACGGCACTACTCCAGACACGGCACCGGTACATGAAGTACTAGAAGC
>NZ_LSJN01000020.1:0-231 GCF_001557225.1 Streptococcus sp. CCH8-C6 | reverse complement strand
TTTCAGCGGTGTACCACTGCACATCATCTTGGTCGTTAGCAGCTGACCAAGTCGGCAAGTAAACGGACTTCAAACCATCTGGGGCTACAATATCTGACACGACAATATCAAATTCGCCTGTCTGCGGATTGTTGTTCTGAATGGTGATTTTACCCTGTGGCTGCGCGCGAGTAACCACCGTCTTAGCCGAACCTGCTCCCTGCAGCTGGCCTGCATCATTCACAAAATAGA
>NZ_LSJN01000002.1:0-18086 GCF_001557225.1 Streptococcus sp. CCH8-C6 | reverse complement strand
AAAAGTCAAGTCCTTCTTAATCGGACGAGACAATTATACAGACAGATTCTTATTTTCGTTTCTTGCTTCTGATGAGCAAGACGAAGAAGGCGATAAGACCAAAAATATTAAAGAAAAGGATGCCCAAGGCCGCAAGAAGTTTTTTTGTTTTACTCATCAGTTTTCCTCATTTCTGGATTGCTTTGTATTATCATATCAAAATTTTCAATGTTTGAATAGGCTTCATTAGAAAAATTAGCTATAGCTTCAAACTATATTCTTATCAATAAAAAAGGATTATCTAAAAGAGCTATAAAGAATTGCAGCAGCACACTTTGATTGATATAATAATGCAAAAGTAAATAAGAGTTTTTGCTAGAGGTGTGGGTGCGTAATCAACATCTTCCCAAAGCAAGACTGACTAGATTGGAGAAGGCTATGACAGATTTATTAAAAATTTATCAGGAACTACAGGAGAAAAAATGGGTCAACTTGTCCCATCAGATCAAGGAAGATAGTCCGCATTTTCCAGCTCTGCCTGCCTTGGAGAAGAAGGATATTTTCACTTTGAAAGACGGTTTTCATGTTCAGCAGTTTTCTGTAGTTGGCCAATACGGGACTCATATTGATGCTCCGATTCACTTTGTAGAGGGTGGTCGCTGGTTGGAAGAGATTGAACTAAAAGATCTTTTCCTGCCTTTGGTGGTTATTGATAAGTCTAAGGAAGTAGCAGAGAATCCAGACTTTATACTGGGCAAGCAGGATATTTTAGATTTTGAAGCGGAGCACGGGCAGATTGAGCCAGGAACGTTTGTTGCTTTTCGTTCAGACTGGTCCAAGCGTTGGCCAAGTCAATCAGCTATGCGCAATCTGGATGATCAGGAGATTCAGCATACTCCTGGGTGGGGACGGGATGCTCTAGAGTTCCTTATCCATGAGCGTGGTGTCAAGGCGGTAGGTCACGAAACTTTTGATACAGATGCGGGTATTCCTACAGCGGAGCATGGGCTGCTCAATGAATACTATCTTTTGGAGCAGGACATTTATCAGCTAGAAGTTATGACTAATCTGGATCAGCTGCCGGCTAAGGGTGCTCTTATCTCAATTAGCTTCCCCAACTGGCATCAAGCCAGCGGTTCACCAGTTAGGGTTGTAGCTATTTTACCATAAAGAAAAAGGAGCCTGAGATTTCATTTCAGGCTCCTTTTCGCATATAATAACTAATAAAAAGATCGCTTTTTATAATCTTTGGAATTTCTTGATGGATATTTTTTAATTACCTTTTTAAATAGTGATGTAGTAGTCTATGGTCTGAAAAAATCTGAATTTCTTCCATTAGACTGATATTTGAAAGGATTGTCAAATGAAGCTGAAATAGCTTTAATTACAATCTTACAAAAATGTAAGATTCGTCTGTAAAATGAAAGATTAGGTTATGGAACGATCATCATCTTTATTATAAAATGGTAGCAGAAGTCAAAAAGAGGCTGGAATACCAAACCTCTTCTGATTTTGAATTTTTTATCGCATGGTCACGAATTCTTCGGAACCTGTCGGGTGAATAGCAACTGTAGCATCAAAGTCAGCCTTGGTAGCGCCCATTTTGATAGCGACAGCGAAACCTTGAATCATCTCGTCTACTCCGTAGCCAATACCGTGCAGGCCAACGACCTTTTCATCCTCATCGGCAGTGATAAGCTTGAACTTGGCCTGTTGGCGGTGCTGGGTGACAGCTGAATACATGGATGTGAAGCTAGATGTGTAAACGTGGATATTTTCTGCTCCGTAAGTCTTGATAGCCTCTACCTCCGTCAGACCGACTGTCCCAATAGCGGGATGGGAGAAGACAACAGTTGGAATAGTCGAGTAGTCCATTTTAGCATTTGTTTTACCATTGAAAAGACGCTCAGACAGAGTTCGTCCAGCCTTGATAGCAACAGGAGTTAATTCTTTTTCACCTGTTACATCGCCAAGAGCATAGATACCTGGAACCACAGTGTTTTGGTACTCATCTACAGCGATGAAGCCACGTTCATTGAGAGTGACGCCAGCTGCTTCCAGATTGAGGTCTTGAACATTTGGCTTACGTCCGATTGCCCAGATGACATGCTGTGCTGTGTGACTGCTGCCATCTTCAAAGTAGAGTTTGAGCTGACCATCAGGAAGTTTTTCCAGCTTTTGTGGAATCTTATGGGTATGAAGCTGGAGTCCAGACTTTTCCATTTCTTGGAGCAGACCGTCAATCAGATAGCTGTCAAAGTTACGTAGTGGTCGATCCTTACGGACAAAAAGGTCTGTTTTAACTCCCAGAGCGTGGAGCACACCAGCTAGCTCAACAGCTATATAGCCTGCTCCAACAATGGCAACAGATTCAGGTAATTCTTCCCAAGCAAAGACATCGTCGGAATTCTCGCCGTAGCCTGCGCCAGGGATATTTGGAATAGCAGCATGGGCACCGGTTGCGATGACAATGTGCTTTGCGCGTATGAGCTCACCGTTGACTTGGACAGTGTTCGCATCCACAAAGCGGGCATGGCCTTCGATCAGCTCGACACCATTCCGCTTGAAGCTACCATCATAGGACGAACGTGCCCGGTCAATATAAGCTTCGCGATTTTTCCGAAGGGTAGCAAAATCAAAAGTTTGATTATCAGAAGTAAAGCCGTAGTCCGGTCCATAATGCTGGATAGCTTCAGCTATTTGAGCACCATACCACATAATCTTCTTTGGAACACAGCCGACATTGACACAGGTGCCACCTAGTTTCTTTTCTTCAATAACGGCAACCTTGGCACCGTATTCGCCGGCCCGATTCATGGTAGCAATTCCCCCGCTGCCACCGCCAATAGCAATCATATCAAATTCTTTCATCTTTTTAGAATCTCCTTCTATTATATGAGGTAATTGTACCTTTTTTAGCAGGTGAATGCAAAAATCTGCTACGGATTTAAGTGGAGTGACTATCTGAGATAAAATAGCAACCATTTGTGAGAAACTGTAAATTTTTTTAGAAGAATTATGATAGCCTTGTGATATAATATAACAAAAGAAAATCGTTTTCATCAAGAGGAGGAAAAAAGATGAAAAAGTTAAAGAAATGGCAATTATTTAGCATTATTGGAGCTACGATTGCAGTTGTTGCAGGAGCAGTTCTCTTCATGTTTCTAAATGGAGGGAATCCTTCTGAGGCACCGGTCGATACGACTCCGCTGATTCAGAAAGCCAAGGAAGGCTCAGTGGCTTCTTCAGTCTTACTGACAGGCAATGTTACAGCCAGCAATGAGCAGTATATCTACTATGACAGCACTAAGGGTGACTTGGAAAATGTACTGGTCAATGTCGGTGACCAAGTGACTGCTGGTCAAGCATTGGTTACTTATAAAAGTGCAGAGGCTCAGGCTGCTTATGATGCAGCTGCTCGGGCGGTTAGCAAAGCCGATCGTCAATTGCATGACTTGCAAACCAATGGTGTGACTGTAAATACAACTGGTGATGAAGAAGCAGATGGGGCGTCTGAAGCTCAGGCTCAGCGTTCTGTGGAGTCTCAGGCAGCTGACCTGCGCGATGCTCGAGCTGATGCAGTGGATAATATGAATAAAGCGCAAGCTACTCTCAATGCCTTAACAGTGACCAGCACTGCAGATGGTACGGTCGTAGAAGTCAACCGTGATGTTTCAAAATCAACAACAGGTGCCACTCAAACCTTGGTTCACATCGTTAGCAATGGAAATCTGCAGATTAAGGGTGAATTATCTGAATACAACCTGGCTAACTTGTCTGTCGGTCAAGAAGTGACCATTACATCAAAGGTTTACCCAGACAAGAAATGGACTGGTAAAATCAGCTACATTTCCAACTATCCGAAAGACGGCCAGCAGGCAGCAGCTCAACCGTCTGGAACAGGTGGTAGCGGAACAGCTTCAGGTTCCAAATATCCATTTACAATTGACATTACCAGCGAGATTGGTGAACTCAAGCAAGGTTTCTCTGTCAACATTGAAGTTAAAAACAATACTCAGGGACTCATTGTGCCAGTCAGCAGTGTGGTAATGGACGGAGACAAGAACTATGTTTGGGTCCTGGAAAAAGGAGTTGCCAAGAAGACAGAAGTAACGCTCGGAAATGCTGATGCTGAAAATCAAGAAATCTCATCTGGTTTGACAAAGGATAGTAAAGTTATCATCAATCCGACAGATAGCTTGAAAGACGGTCAAGAGGTGAAATCTTATGAAGAAGCTAATTGAGTTAAAAAATATTAATAAGAGCTATCGCAATGGAGACCAGGAACTGCAGGTATTAAAAGACATCAGTCTGGAGGTTGAAGAGGGCGAGTTTGTTGCCATCATGGGACCGTCTGGATCTGGTAAGTCTACTCTGATGAATATCATTGGGATGCTGGATCGTCCGACCACTGGTGAATATCATCTAGGAAGCGAAGAAGTAGCTAAGCTAGGTGATAAGAAGCTGGCCAAGGTTCGAAATAAGCAAATCGGCTTTGTCTTCCAGCAGTTCTTTCTCTTGTCTAAGCTCAATGCCTTGCAAAATGTGGAGCTACCCTTGATCTATGCAGGTGTCGGTCTATCTAAGCGCAAGTCCTTAGCCGAGCAGTTTCTAACTAAGGTGGAGCTGGACACGCGGATGCATCATCTGCCTTCAGAGCTTTCCGGAGGACAGAAGCAGCGGGTAGCCATTGCGCGTGCTTTGGTCAATAATCCTTCGCTGATTCTGGCTGACGAACCGACGGGGGCCTTGGATACCAAGACTGGTGAGCAGATTATGGAGCTCTTAACTGAGCTCAATAGAGAAGGGAAAACCATTATCATGGTAACCCACGAGCCTGAGATTGCTGCCTATGCCAAACGGCAGATTGTCATTCGTGACGGCGTCATCTCATCTGATAGCGCTAAGGAAGGAGGACTAGCCTAATGCAAAACTGGAAATTTGCCATTAGCTCCATTCTTGGACATAAGATGCGGTCTTTCCTGACCATGATTGGGATTATTATCGGAGTGGCTTCGGTTGTGGTTATCATGGCCTTAGGAGATTCTATTACCCGGCGGGTCAATGAGAGTTTTACCAAAAGTCAGAAAAATATGCGTCTTGTCTTTTCTCCTAAAAAGAGCAAGGACGGCTCCTACACACAAACGGCTGATCTTTATTCAGTAAATGTAGAAGATGAAAGCGAAGAAGTGGTGGAACCACCCAAGGCCCAGGAAGCATGGGTTAAGGAATTGACCCATATCAAGGGAGTGGATGGTTATTATGTGACCAACTCTGCTATGGAAACCTTTAGCTACGAAAATAAGCAGGCTGAGCGCGTCAACTTTGTCGGTGCAAACATGACCTATATTCAGGTGAAAAAATACAAAATCATTGCTGGTCGTGCTTTGAGACAGCAAGACTATCAAGGCTTTGCCAGTGTTGTGCTGCTGGACGAAGATCTGGCTGCGACCCTCTTTTCTTCCGCTGAAGAAGCAATCAATAAGATTGTGACAGTGGGTGCCAGTAACTATCGGGTGATTGGGGTTTATAGAGATCCTGAAACTGCTGCTGCATCTGGCTCCATGCAGGTCTATGGTGGTAATGCCATTACGACGAATACTCTCATAGCTGCAAACTTTGGAGTAGATGAAATTTCAGAGATTGTTCTTCGAGTGAATGATACAAGCTTGGTTCCAGAACTTGGCCCTAAGGTTGCCAAGAAATTAACAGAAATTGCGGGACTCCAACAGGGAGAATATCAAGTGACAGACGATAGTGCCCTCTATCAGGAAGTACAAAATATTTATGGTGCTATGACGGGAGTTATCGGTGCCATCGCCGGAATCTCACTTTTTGTTGGTGGTATCGGCGTTATGAATATCATGTTGGTATCGGTCACTGAGCGGACTCGTGAAATCGGTCTGCGAAAAGCTCTGGGAGCAACACGTGGCAACATACTGATGCAATTTCTGATTGAGTCTATGATTTTGACACTGATTGGTGGTTTGATTGGACTGCTTCTAGCTGCAGGACTTGCGTCTGTACTAGGCTCGGCCATGAGTCAAATGCTGGAAGGAACACCAGTAACGGTATCTCTACCAGTCAGCATCGTCAGCCTTCTCTTCTCAGCAACCATCGGTGTTCTCTTCGGTATCCTGCCGGCCAACAAGGCCTCTAAACTGGATCCAATCGAAGCACTGAGATATGAATAATATAGTCAAAAGTCTGGGGAACCAGACTTTTTTGTGATGTAAAAATCCTGCTGGAATTCCAGCAGGATTTGTTTTCTTAATATCCTATAAAATACAGATTATTTCATCGTTGGGAAGAGCAGGACATCGCGAATGGTAGTCACGTCTGTTAGTAACATAACCAGCCGGTCGATACCGATTCCTAGACCTCCAGTTGGTGGCATACCGTATTCCAGAGCTTCGACAAAGTCATAGTCAATGCCAGTTGCTTCGTCATCCCCCAGTTCTTTGGCTTTTGCCTGTGCTTCAAAACGAGATAATTGATCGATTGGATCGTTCAACTCTGTGAAGGCGTTGGCATACTCTTTGGTCATGATGAAGAGCTCGAAACGGTCCGTGAAGCGTGGATCTTCTGGATTTTTCTTGGCCAGAGGTGACACTGCTACAGGGTGACCGTAGACAAAGGTTGGCTGAATCAAGGTTTCTTCCACAAATTCTTCAAAGAAAGCATTGATAACATGGCCAACTTCGGTGAAGTGCTTTTCAAGCGGAACTTTCTTTTCCTGAGCCAAGGCAGCAGCTTCTTCAAAGCTCATATCTTGCCAGAAGTCAACACCAGTAATTTCCTTGATGGCATCTACCATGTGAACGCGTTTAAATGGTTCGTTGATCTTGATTTCAGTTCCTTGGTAGTTGACTGGTCCATCTCCATTAACAGAGACGGCTGCATGTTGGATAATACCTTCAGTCAAGTCCATGATGTCTTGGAAATCTGCATAGGCTTGGTAAACCTCTATGGAAGTGAACTCTGGATTGTGAGTAGCATCCATTCCTTCGTTACGGAAGATACGGCCAATCTCATAAACTCGCTCCATACCGCCAACGATAAGACGTTTAAGGTGAAGCTCGGTTGCAATCCGCAGTACCATGTCAATATTTTGGGCATTGTGGTGGGTGATAAATGGACGAGCAGCAGCACCGCCTGCTTCGTTATGCAGAACAGGAGTTTCAACTTCAAGGAAACCTTGTCCATCCAAGTAACGACGGATTTCTGAGATGATTTTTGAACGAGTGACGAAGCGTTCAAAGCTTTCGCGGTTGGAAATCAAATCCAAATAACGTTTACGGTAGATAGTTTCGACATCTGTCAGACCGTGGAATTTTTCAGGCAGGGGACGCAGAGCCTTAGACAAATGAGTAAGGTGGGTCGCCTTGATAGAAAGCTCCCCCATATCCGTCCGCATAATCTCACCTTCGATACCGAGGAAATCTCCTAAGTCAGCCTTTTTGAAGATTTCATAATTTTCTTCACCAACAGCATCTTTACGCACATAAATCTGGATTTGGCCTTCACGGTCTTGGATGTGGGCAAAGCCAACCTTTCCTTTGCCGCGCTTGGTCATGAGACGGCCAGCGATAATAGCTGTTTCATTGAGTTCGTTTAATTCTTCTTTATCTTTATCGTTGTATTTTTCTTTTAGTTGAGCAGAGTTAGCAGTTCGCTCAAAGCGTTTGCCAAAAGGGTCAATTCCCTGCTCAGCCAGCGCAGCCATTTTTTCACGGCGGATAATCTGCTGGTCGTTTAATTCCTCGATATGTTCAGTAGTCATGTTTTTCCTCCAAAAGTTTTCCTACCTATTTTATCACAAAAGATAGGGAAATTCATCTATATTTGGCTATAAAGTAAGAAAAAAAGCTAGAAATCCAGCCTTAATTTTCTGCTTTTTCAACTAAATAATCCGTATTATTCCAAGAGATCAGCTCAAAATTCTCAAAGTCTTCTGTTTCAAGGATGGTGATGCTGGCGTTGGTCAGGCCACCATTCTTGCGCAGGAGAGGTGTGTCATAGCCCAGCATGGTCCGAATGCTGGCGGTTAAGTTAGCACCATGACCGACAATGAGCACTTGTTCATAGTCCTTGTCCTTTAAGGTCTTGATAAAGGAAATGGTCCGGTGGGTCGTATGGTAGACTGACTCAGCGTCAAAAAAAGTGTGATTAAATTGTGAAAGGTTGTGGCGGAAGGCAGTCATCTGGTGTGGATAGATGGCTTCTATGGTAGAGATTTTTGCGCCTTCCAGTTTTCCCAACTGCCATTCTCGCAGTTCAGGTACTGATACGATTTCAGTCGGAAACTGGCTTTCTTCTTGAATAATCTCAGCAGAGCGAACGGCGCGTGGGAGGTCGCTGCTGTAAATCTTGCCAAATTGTGTCTGAGCCAGATGTTTTCCTAGGGTATGCAGTTCTTCAACGGCGGTTGGCAGCAGTGGCGAATCACCGCCGGCTCCCTGAAAGCGGCCTTCCTGATTCCATTCCGTTCTTCCGTGTCGGACAAAGTATAATTTCATAGTGGTTGATTGTTTCTTTCTTATTAGAGTTTATTGAGATATTAGGTGCAGTATTGAAGAATTATGAGCTAGGATTTTCTTTGAGGTCTGCAAAGTTAGCTTGAACAAAATCGGCCAAATCTTGAGCCTTGATTTCGATACTGCGGCCGACTTCGCCGGCAGAAACGATAATACTATCTCGCTCTAGAGCTGACTGGTCGATATAGATTGGAAAGTTGTGCTTTTGCCGGATACCGACAGGATTATTGGCTCCGTGGACATAGCCCGTTGTCTTTTCCAAGTCTTTCTGAGGAATCATACTGACCTTTTTATTACCAGAAATCTTGGCCATTTTCTTTTCAGATAGATGCTCTGTGATTGGCAGGATACCGATTAGTGTGCCAGTCTTGTCTCCTGTCAAGGCCAAGGTTTTATAAATCTGCGAACGGTCCAAACCATCGACTGGCTGTTCAGCTAAGGCATTTAGCTGCAGGCCTTGATGTTCAATCTTAGCCTTGCTTAAAATTTGCTCGACCAGTGTTTTTTTGATTTTTGTTTTTTTAGCCATTAGTATATCTCTCTTCTAATTGCGACATCCAGAGTCCCAGCCAGGTTCCCAGACCGAAGAAAAAGGCTGCAAGGACAAGTGTCAATATAGAAACTCCATGATAGCTAATGCTTTCACTGTTTCCTGCTTGTGGCACTACAATGAGAAGTGTACTGGATAGGACGATACCAATGATAAAGTGATAGACACGAGAGTAGTAGTTTTTCAAAATATGATCCATCAGCTTAGAGAAGAGAATCAGTGCTAAGGCTCCTCCGATTCCGATAGGAAGAAAAGTTCCCAAGAGATCCAGTTTGCGAAAGCCATTCAGCATGGGGGCATAGAGCCCTAAAATTAAGAGAAGGTTGGACGGACTGAGTCCGGGAATTAAAATGCCCAGTGCAATCAAGGCTCCTGCTAGGACGAAAGAGAGAAAGTTGGCTGGCAAGGTGCCTACCATGCCATTTAAGGAATAAAGAAAGAGTCCAGAAAGGATGAGGCTGACCCAGAAAACGAGAATATCAACCCGATCACGCTCACTTTTAGCAACAGACTCTTTAATGAGGCTGGGAACAGTTCCAATAATGGCTCCCGCAAATCCCCAGAGGACAATCACTTTGTAGTTGTCTAGCAGCAGATTGACAGGATAGGAGAAGGCAGCAATTCCCAAAATCATTCCGATTCCAACTGGTATGAAATAGAGAACATTTTCGACGAAGTTTTCTTTTAAATGTGCTAAAAAATGAATCAGGCGCTCGTAAATACCTAAGATAGCTGCTAAAACACCGCCTGAAACTCCCGGCAAAATAAAGCCAAGTGCAATGACCATTCCTTTGAAAATTCTATTCAACCATGAAATCATTGTATTTTCCTTTTCTAATTTCATTTATCAAATCATTATATCATAAAATATAGGCTTTATTAAGAGGAAACGGATGGAAATTTCCTATTTTGTTACAATAAAAAACGACAGCAGTTTTTGAGATTTGAGCTGTCGTTCTGAACTATTGACTTTCTTTAGGAACCGTAAATAGCTTTTGATAAGTAGCTGTCTGGTCTTTCAAGGTTGACAGCTGGTTCAAATCAAGATAATGAGAGAAACCAGTCAGTTGACCTTGTGATGTGTACTGGTGCAAGTCGTAATCTTGCTCAGTATTTGGTGCGGCATTATAGTAGCCGTCGTCATTACCATAAGTCGGAATCCAAATTGCTGTGAACTTGTCAGTGGAGATACTGTGTTCCTCCATAAAATAGGTTCCAATATAAATCCCAATATTTTTAACACCAAGTGACTCTAGCTTGGCTCGGAAAGCCTCAACTCCCGCATTCATGTCAGACATGGTCTTTTCTTCGACATCCAGCCAATAATAGGTTGGATGGTACTTGGCAGAAGCCTTGTAGAAACTTTCAGCTTCTTTTTCCATTTCCTTTTTGCTATTGGCAGCCACATAGGCATAGACAGCAACAGGGATGTTTCGCTTTTGAAATTCTTTAATATGTCTTTCATAAGATTTGTCCAGACCATTCAGATGAGTTGCGGCGTTTTCTTTTTTTGCCTGTGCTCCACTATGAACACGGACAATTACTCCTGAAACATTCTGTGAGAGTAAGTCATAATTAATCTCACTTGGCAGCTGCCAGCCAGAAATGTCAATGATTGGTCTGGAAATAAACTCTTCATCCAAAGACGAGTTGTCAGATGTTTCCTCTTTTTTAGAGGAACTTGGAGTCTGTTTAGTTTGTGAAATTTTTGCCTCTGCTTGCTTTTCCTGAGAGTCAGTAATTTGCTTGCTTATCAAAATAATACTGATAAAACTAGCAAAGAAAATTAGGACTGCAAGCGGTTTAATCCTCTTTCTCATACTGGTTTATTTTAACTTAAAATAAATAAAAAAGCAAAAAATATCCCCTGTATTCGTCGAAAAATGAATAAAACGTAACATAATTGAAATATTATAACGTAAAATCAAGATATTTTTAAAGAGTTTAGCAAAGCTATGGAAGATAGGATTTCGATGCCTAAATAGTTTTGGTCTTGCGACAGATTATAGCTTTTGAATCAGTTCTTCTATCTTTTGAGGAGAGGTTTGTGGAGAGAAACGTTTGATGACTGTTCCATCTCGGCTGACCAGAAACTTTGTGAAATTCCACTTGATCTTCTCGCCCAGAAGACCACCCTTTTCTTTTTTGAGCCAGTCAAAGAGTGGAGCAGTATGAGGACCGTTGACATCAATCTTAGCAAATCGAGGAAAGGTCGTTCCGTAGTTAAGGTTGCAAAAGCTGTTGATTTCTGCAGCGTCTCCAGGAGCCTGCTGGCCAAACTGATTACAGGGGAAATCCAGGATTTCAAATCCGTCTTTCTGGTAGCGCTCATAGAGTCCCTGCAGTTCTTGATACTGAGGAGTGAAGCCGCAACCGGTCGCTGTATTGACAATCAGCAGAATCTTTCCTTTATAATCACTCATTTTTTGCAGACTTCCGTCTTGTTTTTGGATTTCGATATCATAAATGTCTGTCATGTTCTCCTCCTTTGCTTGCTTCATATCTTATCACAATTTTATGTAAAAGAGAGAAAGCAAGTCCTTATTATTCTAGTCTCTGCACTAATGCTTTTTTTTCAATCCAAAAGGTGGTATAATGAGAATTGAATTTTTAGAAGTTTAATGGTGAAATATGAAAATTGACAAGAAGCACTTGTTGAATTATTCCATCTTGATTCCCTATTTGATTTTATCTGTTTTGGGATTGATTGTGGTCTATTCAACGACGAGTCCTACCTCAATTCAGGCCGGAGGAAATGGTTTTGGCATGGTCTTGAATCAGGGGATTTTTTGGATAATAAGTCTCTTTATAATTGCGCTCCTATATAGAATCCGCTTGAGTTTCCTGAAAAAAGGAGGCATCCTGACTATGGTTATCTTTGCTGAGATTATCCTCTTGCTCTTATCTCGTTTTATAACAGGTACTATTAACGGTGCCCATGGTTGGCTCAAGCTTGGAGCTTTCAGTATTCAGCCTGCGGAGTATTTGAAGATTATTCTGGTCTGGTATCTAGCTTTTCGCTTCACAAAGAGGCAGGAGGAGATAAAGGTCTATGATTATCAAGCTCTGACTCACAACCACTGGTTTCCAAAAGCTTTTAACGACTGGCGGACCATGGTGGCTATTCTGATTGGGATTGTAGCGATTATGCCAGACCTTGGAAATGCGACTATTCTATTTTTGACCGTCGTAATAATGATAGCTGTCAGCGGGATTGGCTATCGATGGTTTTCTACGATGCTGGGAGCCATTGTCAGTGTTTCGGGATTGGTTTTAACTAGCATTTGGATAATTGGGGTTGAGCGCGTGGCCAAGATTCCAGTCTTTGGGTATGTGGCCAAGCGTTTCAGCGCTTTCTTCAATCCTTTCAAGGACCTGTCTGGCTCAGGCCACCAATTGGCTAATTCCTACTATGCTATGAGTAATGGCGGCTGGTTTGGTCTAGGCTTGGGGAACTCTATTGAGAAGCGCGGTTATTTGCCGGAAGCTCATACAGACTTTGTTTTTTCTATCGTGATAGAAGAGTTTGGTTTCTTTGGTGCCAGTCTGATTCTGGCCTTGCTCTTTTTCCTGATTCTGAGAATTATCTTGGTAGGGATTCGGGCAAAGAATCCATTTAACTCCATGATGGCTTTGGGAATTGGCGGTATGATACTCATGCAGACCTTCATCAATATCGGTGGAGTCTCAGGTCTTATTCCTTCTACAGGAGTAACCTTCCCCTTCCTATCGCAAGGAGGGAACAGTCTTCTGGTCTTGTCAGTAGCCATCGCCTTGGTACTTAATATTGATGCCAACGAGCGTCGTGATGCCCTCTATGAGCAGATGGAATTGGAGGCGCAAGACCAATCTGAGGAAGCTTAATCTCAGTTCGTGTGAACAGTTGTTGCAAAAATGAAAGGTGCAGATTATGTCATTTAACAAATTAGAAAGTTACAGCAATAAAGAAGTGATTCGAGAAGAAGTCACCATTTTAACAGACTTGCTTGCCGATGTTACTCGGAATCTTCTCAGCCCTGAGACTTTTGAAAAAATTTCCCTCATGGAGAAGCTGGCGGTTAACTCCAAATATCATGAGCTAAAAGCGATTGTAGAAGAACTGACGACGGATGAAATGGTTTATATTTCTCGTTATTTCTCTATTTTGCCGCTTTTGATTAATATCTCAGAAGACGTGGATTTAGCTTATGAAATTAACCATCAGAACAATATCGATCAGGATTATCTTGGAAAGCTATCAACAACCATTGACCTGATTTCAACGCGGGAAAATGCTCAGGAAATCTTGGAAAATCTGAATGTTGTGCCAGTACTGACTGCTCACCCGACGCAAGTTCAGCGCAAGACTATTCTGGACTTAACCAATCATATCCATAGTTTGCTGCGCCAGCATCGTGATGTTAAAGCGGGTCTGGTCAATGAGAAGAAGTGGCTAGGAAATCTCCGTCGCTATATTGAGCTCATGATGCAGACGGATATGATCCGTGAGAAAAAGCTGAAAGTGACCAATGAGATTACCAATGTCATGGAGTACTACAACAGCTCTTTCCTACAAGCGATCACTAACTTTATGGTCGAATACAGACGCTTGGCAGAAGAGCGGGGCATCAAGCTGGATAATCCAAAGCCTATTACCATGGGAATGTGGATTGGCGGTGACCGTGATGGCAATCCTTTTGTAACCGCAGAAACTCTGAAACTGTCAGCCACCCTCCAGAGTGAAGTCATCCTCAACTATTATATTGATAAGGTTTATACACTCTATCGCACCTTCTCGCTATCGACCAACCTCTCAGAAACTAGTCAGGCAGTAGCAGAAATGGCAGCTCTGTCTACAGACAAGTCTGTTTATCGGGAAAATGAGCCTTACCGCCGAGCTTTCCACTATATCCAGTCCAAGCTGATTCAAACCTTGCTTTACCTTAAAGAAGGCAATTTTTCAAATGATGGTCAGCGATTGACTGACCGAGCTGAGGAAAAATTGTCTGCGAAAGCCAACCTTTCTGTCAGCAATAAAGGAAGAGAAATCATCCCTAATTATATCCAGTCTCGTATCAGCGAGACCCTGACCGAGCTGAAGAAAGAAGAGACACCTTCTTACAAAACAGCTCAGGAATTCAAGGAAGACTTGCAGGTCATTTATGATTCTCTTATCGAACATCATGGGGAAGCCTTAGTAAGTGGGGACTTGACTGAACTTCTCCAAGCGGTTGATGTTTTTGGCTTCTTCTTGGCCAGCATTGATATGCGGCAGGATTCCAGCGTTCATGAGGCCTGTGTGGCTGAGCTCTTGGCTTCGGCTAATATTGTTCAGGATTATAGCAATCTGTCGGAAGAAGAAAAATGCCAGGTTCTCCTCAAACAGCTGCTAGAAGATCCTCGTATCCTGTCAGCTACTCATGAGCCTAAATCCGAACTCCTGCAAAAAGAACTGGAGATTTTCAAAACAGCCCGTCAGCTAAAAGATGCTATTGGTGAGGAAGTCATTAAGCAAAATATTATTTCTCACTCGACCAGTGTATCAGATTTACTTGAGTTGGCTATTATGCTCAAGGAAGTGGGACTGATTGATGAAAACGGGGCACGTGTCCAGATTGTTCCGCTCTTTGAGACCATTGAGGATTTGGACAATTCCTGCGATACCATGGAGAAATACCTGTCTCTGCCGATTGCTCAGAAGTGGATTGCCTCTAAGGATAATTACCAGGAAATTATGCTGGGCTATTCAGACAGTAATAAGGACGGTGGTTACCTGTCTTCTTGCTGGACTCTCTACAAGGCTCAGCAGCAGTTGACAGCCATCGGTGATAAGTTTGGCGTAAAAATTACCTTCTTCCATGGCCGGGGAGGTACAGTAGGACGTGGTGGAGGTCCAACTTATGAAGCCATCACTTCTCAGCCACTCCGCAGTATCAATGACCGGATCCGTCTCACTGAGCAGGGGGAAGTCATTGGTAATAAATATGGAAACAAAGACGCAGCCTACTATAATTTGGAAATGTTGGTGTCTGCAGCCATTAACCGCATGGTAACTCATAAGAAGAGCGATAGTCATACGTCTGATAAATATGAGCGAATCATGGACCAAGTAGTTAATCGCAGTTATCAGATTTACCGTGATTTGGTCTTTGGCGACGAGCGTTTTTACGATTATTTCTTCGAATCCAGCCCGATTAAAGCTATTTCTAGCTTTAATATTGGTTCACGTCCAGCAGCCCGTAAAACCATCACTGAAATCGGTGGTCTCCGAGCTATTCCATGGGTCTTCTCATGGTCTCAAAGTCGGGTTATGTTCCCAGGCTGGTATGGTGTCGGGTCGAGTTTCAAGGAATTCATTGATGAAGATCCAGAAAATAATCTAGCCTTCCTGCAATTTATGTATAAGAGATGGCCTTTCTTCAAGTCTCTCTTATCAAATGTAGACATGGTTTTGTCTAAGTCAAATATGAATATCGCTTTTGAGTACGCGCAGCTTTGTGAAGATCAGAATGTGCGAGATATTTTCAATATTATCTTGGATGAGTGGCAGCTGACTAAGGATGTCATTCTAGAGATTGAAGGGCACGATGAGCTCCTTGCAGAAAATACCTATCTGAGGGATAGCTTGCACTATCGTATGCCTTACTTTAATGTTTTGAACTATATCCAGCTAGAACTAATCAAGCGTCAGCGAAAAGGCCAGCTTACACCAGATCAAGAAAAGCTGATTCACATCACCATCAATGGTATTGCAACTGGTCTGCGAAACTCTGGCTAATATAAAGAAAAAAATCGGAATTGTTCCGGTTTTTTCTATTTTTGGAACCAAAGGGCTTCTTAATTCGATATACTTGTTACAATTCAACCGCTTTTCTTGGTATCAACCTTACTATAAATTAGACAAGGAATAATTCACAAAAAAATGCTAAAAGACTTGCATTTTCATTTAAATTTGATAAAATAGTAAGGAAAGTTAGACTGTATTGCCTACTGTCTATCTATAAAATATATTTTATTGGAGGCTTTTACTCAAATGGCAAAAGAAAAATACGATCGTAGTAAACCACACGTTAACATTGGTACTATCGGACACGTTGACCACGGTAAAACTACTTTGACAGCAGCTATCACAACTGTATTGGCACGTCGCTTGCCTTCAGCAGTTAACCAACCTAAAGACTATGCGTCTATCGATGCTGCTCCAGAAGAACGCGAACGCGGAATCACTATCAACACTGCGCACGTTGAGTATGAAACTGCTAAGCGTCACTACGCTCACATCGACGCTCCAGGACACGCGGACTACGTTAAAAACATGATCACTGGTGCCGCTCAAATGGACGGAGCAATCCTTGTAGTAGCTTCAACTGACGGACCAATGCCACAAACTCGTGAGCACATCTTGCTTTCACGTCAGGTTGGTGTTAAACACTTGATCGTCTTCATGAACAAAGTTGACTTGGTTGACGATGAAGAATTGCTTGAATTGGTTGAAATGGAAATCCGTGACCTCTTGTCAGAATACGACTTCCCAGGTGACGATCTTCCAGTTATCCAAGGTTCAGCTCTTAAAGCTCTTGAAGGTGACTCTAAATATGAAGACATCATCATGGAATTGATGGACACTGTTGATGAGTACATCCCAGAACCAGAACGCGATACTGACAAGCCATTGCTTCTTCCAGTCGAAGACGTATTCTCAATCACTGGTCGTGGTACAGTTGCTTCAGGACGTATCGACCGTGGTATCGTTAAAGTCAACGACGAAATCGAAATCGTTGGTATCAAAGAAGAAATCCAAAAAGCAGTTGTTACTGGTGTTGAAATGTTCCGTAAACAGCTTGACGAAGGTCTTGCAGGGGACAACGTAGGTGTGCTTCTCCGTGGTATCCAACGTGATGAAATCGAACGTGGACAAGTTATCGCTAAACCAGGTTCAATCAACCCACACACTAAATTCAAGGGTGAAGTTTATATCCTTACTAAAGAAGAAGGCGGACGTCACACTCCATTCTTCAACAACTACCGTCCACAGTTCTACTTCCGTACAACTGACGTTACAGGTTCAATCGAACTTCCAGCAGGTACTGAAATGGTAATGCCTGGTGATAACGTAACAATCGACGTTGAGTTGATCCACCCAATCGCCGTTGAACAAGGTACTACTTTCTCTATCCGTGAAGGTGGACGTACTGTTGGTTCAGGTATGGTTACAGAAATCGAAGCTTAATTCGATTCCGTTCCCAGATAACAATTATAGTCAGACACTAAACCCCGTGAAAACGGGGTTTTTAATTATTGCTTAGTAATATTTTTATTATTCATATTACTTATAAAAAAAACTTAATAAAATATGCAAAAATAGGTGATTACTTTAAAAAAATATGATATAATAAACCGATATCGTAACATACTGTAATATAAATGAAGTATTTAATTTGTTTGTAATTGTTTAAATGCTTATGGAGATGAAATGAGAAAATGACAGTAGGATATGATTCTAAATTAATAAAAGGAGGGATGATTTACAGGACACCTTTAACAAAAATTAAAAAACGTTTTAAAACGAATTATATTGGTCGATATAAATCGAAATTTTAATTCTCAATCTAATTCTTGTTAAGAAAGTACTGTATAGATTGAAAAAGATTTTGTTTTGAATATAGAGGTGCTAAAAAGTTTGTTTAATTATTTTGCATGTCTTTTATTATTGCCTTTTAACATAATAGTTTGATGGGAAATAATTTAATAGAAATAGTTTCAGTGAATTAAAACTATTAACTTAATATTAAATTCTAGGTAAAGATTTGCTTTGTAACTATAATAGGCTGTTTTTCTAGCTAAGTATTTTTTATATGAAGAGATAATCCTGTAAGAGAGGTTAGATTAGTCTATTTGCTATATATGAAAATGAGGTAGGAGGTAAAGATTAATAGTTTTAGACTATTAAGGACTTATGGAGATATGAGAGATTTTATAAAAAAAATTCTAGTTCTATTTACAATTTTGTTCATGTCCATTCCATCGGCTACTACGGGTTC
>NZ_LSJN01000019.1:0-49122 GCF_001557225.1 Streptococcus sp. CCH8-C6 | reverse complement strand
TAAGAAGCGTCAAGATTAATTGATATTAAAAAAAGAGCTAGGATGATGTCCTAGTTTCTTTTTTTGATTTACTAATGAGAGACTTATGTTAAGATGAGAAAAAGTGTGGTATTGCTTATATAAGATGTTTCAATTTGATGAAATTCTGTGGATAACCTTTATTATTTCATCAAATTGTGTTACAATGATACAGATAAATAAAATAGAAGAGGTATGTGAATATGTCACGTAAACCATTTATTGCTGGTAACTGGAAAATGAACAAAAATCCTGAAGAAGCTAAGGCTTTTGTAGAAGCGGTTGCTGCTAAGCTACCTTCTTCAGATTTAGTAGAAGCTGGTATCGCTGCTCCAGCACTTGATTTGACAACTGTTTTGGCAGCAGCTAAAGGAAGCAATCTTAAGGTTGCAGCGCAAAATGCTTACTTTGAAGATGCAGGTGCTTTCACTGGTGAAAACAGCCCTAAAGTTCTTGCAGAAGTTGGAGTTGACTACATCGTTATCGGTCACTCAGAACGCCGCGATTATTTCCATGAAACAGACCAAGACATCAACAAAAAAGCGCACGCTATCTTCCGCAATGGTCTGGTGCCAATCATCTGCTGTGGTGAATCGCTTGAAACTTACGAAGCTGGTAAAGCTGTAGATTTCGTTGGTGCTCAAGTATCAGCTGCTTTGAAAGACTTGACAGCTGAGCAGGTTGCATCATTGGTTATCGCATATGAGCCAATCTGGGCTATCGGTACTGGTAAGTCAGCAACTCAAGACGACGCTCAAAAGATGTGTAAAGCAGTTCGTGACGTTGTAGCAGCTGACTTTGGTCAAGAAGTAGCGGACAAGGTTCGCGTTCAGTACGGCGGTTCTGTAAAACCTGAAAATGTTGCGTCTTACATGGCTTGTCCAGATGTTGACGGTGCTCTTGTTGGTGGTGCGTCACTTGAAGCTGAAAGCTTCTTGGCATTGCTTGATTTTGTAAAATAAAAAAATACAGACTTAAAACTTGTCCTCCCAAAGATGGCAAGTTTTTTAAAAGTTGGAGAGAAAAGTTGAAATCGAAAGAATTGGTTTATTTGGCGAGTACGGCTATTTTGTTGGCAGCGACTGCCAATGTTACAAAAGCCGAGGAACATACTGTCGCTGAGTCAGAAGTTTTAAAAACAGAAAGGTCTGTTAGTTCCCAGAATCAAACAGTCAATGTGCCCGCAACACAAACATCTAATCAGCCGACTGTAGCAGTATCATCTGTAGAACAGTCAGTTCAAGCTGTTAAGCAAGAGGAGCAAGTAACGAACGCTGCAGGAACAGCTGTTGAGTCTGGAGGAGCAGCTCAATCAGCTATAGTGCAAACTCAGGTAGCTCCTGATAAGCTAGAAGGGCAAAGTCAGTCAGAAGCAAATGCTTCTAATCAGAATAAAACTGCAGCTGATCAGTCAGCAAAAGCAAGCTCTTCTGTTGCAGATTCTGCTACTGCCTCAGAGCCAAAGACTAGTCCTGCAGTAGCATCAGCACCAAAAGCTAATAATGCTGGAAAAACTGTATTTTATAATGCTGGGTCAAAGGCTCAGGCAGCCCGCGGGAATTCCCAAGCGGAGATTAAAGGCACTTCCTTTGTAGATGTCAGCAGCCACAATGGCCATATCAGCGTAGACGACTATCGTAAATTAGCCCAGCAAGGGGTTGGCGGTGTTGTTGTCAAACTGACAGAAGGAACCCATTACACTAATCCATTTGCTGAGTCTCAGGTGAGAAATGCGCAGGGAGCTGGTTTACAAGTATCGACCTATGCCTTCTCGCACTATACCAGTGATGAAGAAGCGAGAGCTGAAGCGCGCTATTACGCTGCCTTTGCCAATAGACTAGGTCTGCCTAAAAATACAGTTATGGTTAACGACATGGAAGATCCTAAAATGCAAAATGGGATTAACCAGCATACCCAGGCTTGGGCGGATGAGATGCGCAGACTGGGTTATTCTAACCTGATGTACTATACCAGTGCCAGCTGGCTGGATCAAAATAATCTTCGCAGCAAGGGACCGGTTAATACATCGCAATTTGGCTATAGCAACTTCTGGGTGGCCCAGTATCCGTCTTCTAATTTAAATCTTGATGGAGCTAAATCTCTCAAATACAATAGTGGCGCTGGAGCATGGCAGTTTACAGCTCAGGCTCAGCTGTTAGCTGGTAAGCATGTATTTGACCATAGTGTTGATTACATTGGAAGATTTACCCAACAGTCTGCTCTTGCTAAGCAGCCTTTAAAGGGTAATATCAGTATTCAGAATAAGAATAATGTCAACGGCAGCTTTGATGTTGTGATTTCAAACGTTTCTGCTCCTTATGGAGTGTCTGTTGTTAGTGTTCCGGTTTGGTCTGAAGCTAATGGTCAAGACGATATTATCTGGTACACAGCGACTCAGCAGGCCAATGGTACTTATAAAGTTTCTGTTGATTCTAGCAGACATAAGGATTCAGTTGGCAAGTACAATGTCCATCTCTACTATGTCCGCAACGATGGCCAATTAGTCGGTGTCGGCGGTACTACAACTAATGTATCTGTCATCAAGCCACAGGGTAAAATCAGCATTCAGAATCGCAACAGCGAAACTGGTGATTTCGATATTGTTGTTTCAGGTATTTCATCTCCAGGAGGTCTTAAGACTGTTTCTCTACCAACTTGGTCAGAGCCCAATGGTCAAGATGATATCAAGTGGTACAATGCAGAACGTCAGGCTGACGGCACCTATCGTAAGCGGGTACGCATAAGCGACCACAATAATGTGCAGGGCGAGTACAATGTCCATCTCTACTATGTTCAAAATGACGGCCGCCTGGTTGGTGTAAGCAGTACTAAAACGACCGTTTCTCTTGGCAAACCTAAGGGCACCATCAGTATTCAAAATCGAAACAAAGAAACTGGCGATTTTGATATTGTGGTTTCAGATATCGTATCGCCAGGCGGTCTGAAAGGAGTTTCCTTGCCAACCTGGTCTGAAGCCAACGGCCAAGATGATATCAAGTGGTACAACGCAGAACGTCAGCCGGATGGTACCTATCGTAAGCGAGTCCGTGTAAATGATCACAAAAATGTTGAGGGCGAGTACAATATTCATCTCTACTATGTGCAAAATGATGGCAAGCTGGTTGGTGCTGGTGGCATAAAAACTAATGTTTCTCTAGGTAAGCCAAAGGGCAACATCAGTATTCAAAATAAGAATAATGTCAACGGCAGTTTTGATGTTGTGATTTCGAACGTTTCTGCCACTTATGAAGTGTCTGCTGTCAGTGTTCCGGTTTGGTCTGAAGCTAACGGTCAAGACGATATTATCTGGTATACAGCTACTCAGCAGGTTAATGGTACCTATAAAGTTACTGTTGAATCTAGTAAACATAAAGACTCAGTTGGTAAGTATCATATCCATCTTTACTATGTCCGTAACGACGGGCAGTTAGTCGGTGTTGGCGGTACTACAACCAATGTGTCAGCAGTTAAACCACAGGGCAAAATCAGTATTCAGAATCGCAACAGCGAAACTGGCGATTTTGATATTGTGGTTTCAGATATTGTATCGCCAGGCGGTCTCAAGACTGTTTCCTTGCCAACCTGGTCAGAGGCCAACGGTCAGGATGATATCAAGTGGTACAACGCGGAACGTCAGCCGGATGGTACCTATCGTAAGCGAGTTCGTGCGAGCGACCATAACAACGTTCAGGGCGAATATAATGTGCATCTCTACTATGTGCAAAATGATGGCAAGCTAGTAGGAGCAGGTGGCATCAAGACCAATGTGTCAATCAGTAAGCCGCAGGGTAAAATCAGTATTCAAAATAAGAATAACGATACTGGAGAGTTTGATATTGTAGTATCAGGTATTGTGGCACCAGAAGGTCTCAAGACAGTTTACCTGCCGACTTGGTCAGAAGCGAATGGCCAAGATGATGTCCAATGGTACACAGCGGATCGTCAGGCTGATGGTACTTATCGTAAGCATGTATATGCGCGTGACCATAAGAATAATGCAGGCGAGTACAATGTTCACTTGTATTACTTAAATAATCAAAATCAGCTGCAGGGAGCTGGTGGAGAAAAGACCTCTATCTCTGTAAACCGTCCTCAGGCAGCTAGTCAGCGAGACCGTGTTCTTGTGGCGGCAGCTGCTATGGTAGGTGTCAGGGGAGGGAGTGCTGAGCATCAGCGCTTGGTCAACGATTATAACAGTGTCAGACCACTGCCAGTTGGCTACGCTGTAAAAAACACAGATGACTGGTGCGACATTTTCACGACGGTTATTTTCCAAAGAGAAGGCTTGAGCGATCTTATCGGCCGTGAGTGTGGTGTAGAGCGCCATATTCATATTTTCCAAAGACTAGGTATCTGGAATGAAGATGGTAATTCGACTCCTAGCGCAGGCGATATCATAACCTTTAACTGGGACAAAGATACCCAGCAAAACGATGGCTGGGCTGATCATATCGGTATTGTCGAAAAAGTTGAAAATGGCATCATTCACACGATTGAAGGCAACAGCAATAACGTAGTTAAACGCAATACCTACCGCATCGGTCATGGAAATATCCGTGGTTTTGCGACACCTCGTTATAGATAAACATACAAAAAAACCAAGGGAAACCTTGGTTTTTTAACGTCTTAGAATTTTCTTTATGAGCTGAAGCAGCTTAAACTTGAGAGGGTTAGGATAATAACGGAAAGTTCCCATTTTTCGGACGATGAAGCCGTTGAAGTTCTGTTTGAAGCGCAGAACACCGTCAGAACCGTCGAAAATTCCCATAATACCTAGGAAATTGTAAAATGGAATGCCTCTCTTGATGCTTTCAGTCATAACGTATTCCTGCAGCAGGGCTGGCGCGTAGAATTTGTTAAACTCAGGATAAGATCCACTGAAAAGATAGGTTGTTTCCTGAGGGGGGTAGATAAAGAGGCTGGCAGCCAGGACTTGGTCTTGGTCGCCGTACTTGTCAATCAGATCTTGGGCCTCTACTTTGCGGGTTTCAAAGCTGTCAAACTGACTAGAAAGCTCTCGCAGCTGATTTTGCTTCTTTTCAGATTGAGGATTGTTTTCCAAGTCCGACTGTAGTTTCTGAATTTTCTGGCCCAGTTTTTCTTGATCCTTTTGTAAGTTCTGAAGATAGTCCTTGAAGTTAAGGCTAGCTATCATGAAGTCCGCCTGCTGACCAAAGCTATCATAAAAATCTTGATAGTAGTCTAGTGGCTTGTCATTATATTGCCGCCGGTCAGAAGTGGCAGCTGTGATGTCTTTGAAAATGCTGAGTTGGTCACGTTCCAGTCTTTTTAGCTTGATACCAAAGGTATTAGCCTTTTTGACGGTCGCCTTGCCGTTTTTACTGAAGGACTTGAGCAAGTCTTTCTCTGTCAGACCAGTTAAGTCTTTGACATAATGCCAATCAGGCTCTCCGCCTGGATAGCCTGTCTGTAGGCCGTCAAAGTCAAAGCCCAAGTCAGTCAGTTGCTGGATATGCTCGACTTTTTCATCAGATGTGGGCTGGCCATTGCTGTCAAAAGTCTGATAAGTCTCATAGGGTTTGATGATGAGCTCTAGGGCGCCTTCTTTTTTAGCGTAAGCCTGCAAAGCTTGGTAGAAAGGAGTCAGGTATTGAGTATCAGTAGAGACAGGACCGCAGTTGATTTCCATATGAAGGCCGCCAGTCATAGGCATGCTGTAGAGGACAGCTGACACCACTACCTGTCCCTGTGGGTCAGTGTAGCCGACATACTGGGTACTGAAGCCCCGCTTGCTCAGCAGCTCTGCCATTTCTACGGTCTGCATGAAAGAGCGTTGGGAGCTAGCTGAGGTATGCTGGATGAATTCTTCTTGGCTGAGAAGTTTAAAGGTCATAGGCTTCCTTTCTGTTAATGCTTGCTGCGCAGTTTCTTTCTGAGTGTGTAGGCCAGATTAGAGAGGTGGTAGAGGGGATTAGTTGGCAGGTTGAACTCACCAGCGAATTCCTCAATGGTCGGATTGAACTTGGATTTAAAGCTATAGAGACCACCCTTGAGATCGTTTTCGATTCCGCCCATATTTTGCCAATCAGCTCCGCGCTCAAAAGCATGTTTGGCCGTTTCGTACCAAGTGATAATGGCTGGCTGGTAACGGCGGTATTCCTCGTCCATTCCGGCATAGATATTTTCAGAGGTTTTGCCGTATTCCAAGACCAGTGTGCCAGACAGGGGAACGACAGTAGCACCTTGGCTGATTTTGTCCTGCAGGAAGTCAATCTCTTCTTGGAGGCGTTTCTGTTCTTGCTGGTTATTCTCAATCTTGCCAGGCTTGGTTTTCTCGGTAAATTTCTCTGCTTCCTTGAGTGTCTTGGTCAGCTGAGCCTGCAAGTCTTCCAATCGTGCCTTTAGATCAATGCTGGATAAGGTGACATAGGAATGCTCAGGATAAGTATCCAAGAGTTTTTGGTAATAGTCTTTTCCACGCAGGTGGATGTTTTTTCTGTTTTCTGTCTTTTTCATCAAGGCTGAAAAGTCATCCAGTAATTCTGCTCCGCCAAATTGGATTTGGATGCCTTTGTTACGGGCTGTGCGAATAGCCTGCCGAGTACTCTTAGAAAGCAGATCCTCGCTGAAATCTTCTTTATGGATATTGGCCTGCAAGCGAGGCTGGATGGTTTCGTCCAGAGACTCAGTCCGTCCGACCCAGACAGTTCCTGCTTCCTGTAACTGTTGAATCAGCTCAACCGTCTCTGTATTGTCTTGCAATTCAGCACCCATCTTGCTTTCTGCCAGAAAGAGGCTAGGGTCAAACTTGACAAAGAGCGCTTTTTTCTCCTTGGCAAATTTCTTGAGCGAGGCCAAAACAAAGGTCAGCAGCTCCTTGTCACCATAGTCCATGATGGGACCGCGAGGGATATAAAGCATGGTCATTCCCAAGGGCAGTGGTTTGATCAAGACACTGGCTGCAGCAACCAAGTGGTCGTCTTTATAGAAGCCCAAGCGCTCATTGGCCCAGTTGTCCTTAATCTGAGCCCAGGCTGAGCTCTGCAGGAGATTGGCCTGCGGATGAGCTGTGACAAAATCGTCGTGTTCCTGAGCTGAAATTCCAATTTTGTAGCTAAACATTATTTTAAAACCCACTCTCTAATGGCGTGTGCTACGCCGGATTCGTCGTTTGATTTGGTGATATATTTGGCGATTCTTTTGAGTTCTTCCTTGCCGTTTTCCATGACAACAGGAGAGCCCACCGCTTCTAGCATGGCGCGGTCGTTTTCTTCATCACCAATAGCCATGGTCTGCTCCTTGCTCAAGCCAAGCTTTTCAGCCAGATGGAGGACAGCAGCCCCTTTATTGACAGTCTTTTTGACAATTTCCAGATAGAAAGGAGCTGACTTAACCAGTGTATATTTTTCGGCTAATTCCGGTGGCAGCTTAGCAATGGCCGCATCCAGAATTTCTGGCTCATCAATATACATGCACTTAACTATTTCTTTATTGGCCATTTCTTCAGGTGTGCGGTAGAAGATAGGCATGCTGACCAGATTGGACTCGTAAACAGTGTACTTGCCGATGTTGCGATTGGCTGTATAAATGCCGTCCTTGGTGATGGCATGCATGTGGACACCTAATTTTCGCCCGAGCAGTTCGATATCCAGATAGTCCTCATAAGTCAATGTTTCTTTGATTAATTCTTCGCCAGTTACAGTATCCTGTACCAGTCCGCCGTTGAAGGTAACTACATAGTTGTCTGGCTGATTAAGCTCTAGCTCCTCGAGAAGCTTTTGAACACCCGCAATAGGACGGCCGGTTGCAATAACGATTTTGACACCAGCAGCCTTGGCATCCTGAACAGCGCTGAAGACTTCAGGAGTGATTTCTTTTTGGTTATTTAAAAGGGTACCGTCAATGTCAACGGCAACTAATTTGATAGACATATTATTCTCCGTAGGTAAATTGGTCGTTTTTGATATAGTGCATAAAGGTCCGGTTTTTTTCGCTGAAAAGTCCGGTCTCAGCCAGCATTTCCTTGGGGAAGTAAAAGCGATTATCACCCTGTCTGGTTCCAGCTAGCGAATGAACGATAGGAGACAGGCTGGACAGTTCTGCTAAGCTGCCATCTTTTTGTAGGATTTCAATCTGGGTCCGAGGTTTTTCAACGTCAGGCCGGTAGAAATCGTAAGGTAAATCAAAATTACGATGGATAGCAGTATAGTAATCAGGGTCAAAACCAACCTGTCCAACTAGGTCTCGCATGATATCCAAATGCGCTTCGTTTTCCTGAGAGAAGACGATAGACTTAAAGACCTTGCGGTTGATAAAACGCTGAGCCAGGTCAGATAAAAACTTGTCTGGACTAGTCATCCAAACTTGGAAATAGGTATTCATAACACCATCATCCAAGGCCAGATAATCCTGCAGGGTCACTCTGTTTTCAAAGAATGGAATGAGATTGGGCGATGACAGCGCAAAATAATCCTTCTGAGCCGGATAGAGAAACTTGGCCCGCTTGAGCAGATTTTGCAGCAGAACTTCCATAGCTCGGCTGGCCGGGTGAAAATAGACCTGCATGTACATCTGGTAGCGGCTGACAACGTAATCTTCTACCGCATGCATGCCATTGCGCTTGAAGGCGATGCCGTTTTCTACTGGACAAATCACTCGTAAAATTCTGGTTAAGTCAAATTGTCCATAGGAAGCACCAGTAAAAAAGGAATCTCGCAAGAGATAATCCATCCGGTCTACATCGATTTGGCTGGAAATCAGCTGGACCACCTGCTTATTGGGATAGGTATGGTTGATGACGCTAGCTACCTTTTCTGGGAAATCCGGCGAAACCTGCACCAAGACCTTATGAATCTCTGTTTCAGGACTGGTGATAATTTGCCGTGTGATGTCCTCGTGATTGGTGTCAAAGAGGCGCTCGAAGGTGTGTGAATAGGCTCCGTGCCCCAAGTCATGCAGGAGAGCGGCTGTCATGGTCAGCAGGCTTTCATGGCTGTCCCAGTTGGCTTGGTATTTTTCATTGAAAATCTTGGTGATGCGCCGAGCAATCTCATAAGCTCCCAGACAATGCGAAAAACGGCTGTGCTCCCCGCCGTGGAAAGTATAGCCGGAGGTACCCAGCTGTTTGATGCGGCGCAGCCGTTGAAATTCTTTAGTATTGATTAAATCATAGATAACCTGATGGTCCACATGAACATAATTATGAACCGGGTCCCGAAATACTTTTTCAATCATGCTACCATTATACCATAAATCATAGTAGGAAAAAAATCAAAGCTGCAACTGAAAGAAGAGCAATTTTGTCCTTTTTTTGATAAAATAGGGAAAGAAAAACAGAAACGAGATGAAGATGCAAATTAGAATAAAAAATCACATCCAGCTGGACGGGCATACCGAGCTAATCGATCAGGTCTACGATACGGACTGGACGCAAAAAGGAGACTTTCATTATCTGCTATACAAAAATGAAGAAGGAGAGAAAGTAGTTCTGAAGTTTCACGATAAAGAGCTGGTTATGACGCGTTTTTCTGAGCCTAAGTCCATCATGCGCTTCATCAGTCAAGGTCAGGCGCTGGTTGGCATCCATACACCTGTGGGCTTCCAGCAGTTTGTGACAGATACTCCTTTCTATAAGGTTAATTTTACAAATCAAGTTCTGCAACTTCATTATCAGCTGAAAACTGTTGACGGAGAGCAGATTTTTGCTAGCTATGAGATGGAGATTAGCTGGGGTTAGCTGCTATTCTCCGAGAAAACTCTTGAAAATCATGATGTTTTCCCTTGCAAAAGCTTGAAAATTTGGTATAATAGTTTCTAACTCAAGGGAGTAGCTAACGGAATAACCGTTACAAGGTCGTCAATACGAAAGAAATTTCCGGCCTTGTATGAAATAGCGAGACTTGTTAATAAACAGGTCTCTTTTTTGTTTCTGACTTTTTGGATATGACTGATTCGGCTTGATATGATGAGTCGTAGTGGTTAGAAAAGTTCAGAAATAAAAGAGGCCAAGAGGAGGAATACATTGTCAAAAGAACAAAAGCGCCAAGCTTTTTACACCCAGAGTCCTGAGGAAATTTTCAAAACTTTGGACGCTTCAGAGCAAGGTTTGTCCAGTCAAGAAGCAGCCAAGCGTTTAGCTGATTATGGCCACAATGAACTGGATGAAGGGGAGAAAAAATCTCTCTTAATGAAGTTTTTGGAGCAGTTCAAGGATTTGATGATTATCATCTTGTTGGTAGCGGCTGTCTTGTCTGTTGTCACATCAGGTGGTGAAGATATTGCAGATGCTTTAATCATCTTAGCTGTCGTAATCATCAATGCCATCTTCGGTGTCTATCAGGAAGGCAAGGCTGAAGAAGCGATTGCAGCTCTCAAATCCATGTCCAGCCCGGCTGCGCGTGTCCTGCGTGATGGCCATATCACAGAAGTAGATTCTAAGGACTTGGTACCTGGTGATATCGTTAGATTGGAAGCCGGTGATGTTGTCCCAGCTGATATGCGACTTTTAGAAGCTAATTCACTGAAAATCGAAGAAGCGGCTCTGACAGGTGAGTCTGTGCCGGTTGAGAAAGATTTGACTGTTGAGGTAGCTGCAGATGCTGGTATTGGCGACCGTGTGAATATGGCCTTCCAAAACTCAAATGTGACCTATGGTCGTGGGGTTGGGTTGGTTGTCAATACAGGGATGTATACAGAAGTCGGCCATATCGCAGGTATGTTGCAGGATGCGGATGAAACGGACACACCTCTTAAGCAAAATCTTAATAGTCTGTCTAAGGTTCTGACCTATGCTATCTTGGTGATCGCTGCGGTGACCTTTGTAGTCGGTGTCTTCATTCAAGGGAAAAATCCACTGGATGAGCTGATGACCTCTGTAGCCTTGGCAGTTGCCGCTATTCCAGAAGGTCTGCCTGCTATCGTTACCATCGTGCTGGCTTTGGGAACTCAGGTTCTGGCTAAGCGGAATTCGATTGTCCGTAAGCTTCCGGCTGTTGAGACTTTGGGTTCAACTGAGATTATCGCTTCTGATAAGACTGGTACCCTGACTATGAATAAGATGACGGTCGAAAAAGTCTTTTATGACGGGGTCCTGAATGAAGCTGGACAAGATATTGAACTTGGCTTGGAGTTGCCTCTTTTACGTTCGGTTGTCTTAGCCAATGATACCAAGATTGACCAAGAAGGGAAGCTGATTGGTGACCCAACGGAAACAGCCTTTATCCAGTATGCTTTAGACAAGGGATATGATGTGAAGGCCTTTTTAGAGAAATATCCTCGTGTAGCTGAGCTACCCTTTGATTCAGACCGTAAGCTCATGTCTACTGTCCATCCATTGCCAGATGGGAAATTCCTTGTGGCAGTAAAGGGAGCACCAGATCAACTCTTGAAACGCTGTGTTGCCCGTGATAAGGCTGGAGATGTTGCAGCGATTGATGATGCTACTTCACAGCTGATTAAGTCTAACAACTCAGAGATGGCTCACCAAGCTCTGCGCGTTTTGGCTGGTGCCTACAAGATTATTGATGCAGTTCCGACTGACTTGACATCTGAAAATCTAGAAAATAATTTAATCTTTACTGGTTTAATCGGTATGATTGACCCAGAACGTGCAGAAGCAGCAGAAGCTGTTCGCGTAGCCAAGGAAGCTGGTATTCGTCCCATTATGATTACCGGTGACCATCAGGATACAGCAGAAGCTATCGCCAAGCGCTTGGGTATTATTGAAGAAGGAGATACTGAAGACCATGTCCTGACTGGTGCAGAGCTCAATGAGCTTTCTGATGCAGAATTTGAAAAGGTTGTTGGCCAATACTCTGTCTATGCCCGAGTTTCACCTGAGCACAAGGTTCGGATTGTCAAAGCGTGGCAAAACCAAGGTAAGGTCGTAGCCATGACAGGAGATGGTGTCAATGACGCACCAGCTCTGAAGACAGCTGATATCGGTATCGGTATGGGCATTACAGGTACAGAAGTATCTAAGGGTGCCTCTGACATGATTCTGGCAGATGATAACTTTGCGACCATCATTGTAGCCGTGGAAGAAGGACGTAAGGTCTTCTCTAATATTCAAAAGACCATTCAGTATCTCCTTTCAGCTAATACAGCTGAGGTGCTGACTATTTTCTTGGCAACCCTCTTTGGATGGGATGTGCTACAGCCAGTTCATCTACTCTGGATCAACTTGGTAACGGATACCTTCCCTGCCATTGCTCTGGGGGTTGAGCCTGCTGAGCCAGGTGTCATGAGTCATAAGCCTCGTGGCCGTAAGTCTAGCTTCTTCTCAGGTGGAGTGATGAGCTCTATCATCTATCAGGGTGTCCTGCAAGGGGCTTTGGTTCTGGCGGTTTATGGTTATGCTATCTCTAATCCCGTCCATGTCGGTGATATCAAGGCTATCCATGCGGACGCTCTGACAATGGCCTTTGCAACCCTTGGCCTCATCCAGCTCTTCCATGCTTATAATGTAAAATCTGTTTACCAATCTATCTTTACAGTTGGTCCATTCAAGTCTAAGACCTTTAACTGGTCTATTCTGGTTTCTTTCATCCTATTGATTTCAACTATTGTAATTGATCCACTGGAAAAGATTTTCCATGTAACCAAGCTGGACTTATCACAATGGACAGTTGTTTTGATTGGTAGCTTTGCCATGATTGTCATTGTTGAAATTGTTAAGTTCATCCAACGTAAATTAGGTATGGACAAGAATGCTATTTAACAGCAAAAAGTCATCTACGGATGGCTTTTTTGCGTACAAGGCGGTATAATCACATTTAAAGAAAGCAACTCGAAAGGACGGTGAAAGTATGTATCAAAACTTACGAAAGAAGTTGGAAGAAGCTTCTCCTTTATATTATGAGGAAGAAATCTTATGGTTACTGGATCATATTGGTCATCCAGAAGCGACAATCCGTGATGAGTTAGTCTTTTCGTCCTTAGCGAGGGGACTTCAGGCTGACCTGTATTCAGCTGAACAGTTTCGTTTCTTGGCTCAAGAAGCAGTCAAAAGACAAGGACTTTTTTTTATGAGTGATAAAAATGGTCAAGCTACCTTAACACGTTCCTTCACGGCTTTACTTTATGCTAATCTCTTAAATTGTGATGGTAAACCAGACTCTTCGTATTATCAGGCTTTATCAGTGCAAGGAAGAAAATACTTACTAGATAAGGGGTTAACCTACTTGTCAGTCGAAAGAGACACAAGGGGTTACTCCAGGAAATACGGTTGGGTTCATGCCTTTGCTCATGGAGCAGACTTATTGACAGAAGTGGCTTGTCATCCGGACTTTCCCTCCAGTAGGATGCCAGAGGTTTTAGAGGTCATTCATCAAGTTTTTAAAAGAGTTTCAGTCCGTTTCGGAAATGATGAGGATTGGCGCTTAGCCCAGGTGCTCTATCAAGCTGTCTTAAAGGAAAAACTGTCGCAGCATGAACTTAGACTGTGGCTTCAATCACAGAGTATTCCATTGGAAAACAACCAAGACTTCATTGCTTTTTCCAATTTTCGCTCCTGCTTATTAGAAGTCTATGTGCAGTTGGACAGCAAAAAGCAGCTCTCAGATGAGCTGAGAGCTGCTATTCAACATTTCCATTACTGAACTTCAATTACTGTTAAAGCATCTCGCAGTTCGTCTGCTAGGTGTTTTTTCTTATAGTCTCGAAATTCGGCTAAATCTTTAACAGCATTATAACGCTTGTGCAGGCGGTACATCTGGGGAATTTTATACTGAGGAAAGTCATTAAAAAAGTTCCGAGTCAGTTCCCATTCGCGGATGTAGCCCAGAGGACGCATATGGTAGCGGACTCCTTCGATAACACGGCTTTGGTGGCGGTGATGAAGATGGCCGAAAATGACTTCTTTCACCCTGTATTTGACAAAGAGTTGATGAAAAGCTTGGCTTCCTAGGAAGGCGTTGAAGCGCTGGAAATAGGGATGATCGTATAGAAAGTCTTGATGGGGAACAAAATGCATAGCAACAATAATGGGACCATCTAAAGTCGCTAGCAGTTTTTCTAACTTTCGCAGCGTCTGAGCCGTAATACTGGGATCGTCGAATTGACGCTCCAATCTGCGGTCAAACCAGAAATTAGTCTTGGTTCTCAGATGCTCTTCCATGCTTTTTTCTGGAACAAAGCTGTAGTCATACCAGCCAGAAAAGCTGACGAGCTTGGTCTGGCCGAACTGTTGAACCTGAAAATCATAGTTTGAAATTTCTTGCTCAGAGAGTCCCAGCATATCGTGATTTCCTAGATTAAAAGAAAGGGGAATCTCTTGCTTCAAAGTTTCAAGAAAGGGCAAACTGATCTTGGTCAGGTCGTTGGACAGGTCCCCAGCGATGTGTAGGTGGTCAATCCCTTCCTCTTTTAAAATCTGGCAAAGAGCTTGCCGCTCAAAATCTCCAAACTGATTGGAGTCCAGATGGAGGTCGCTCATAAATCCGATTCTTGTCATGGTTTTAGTCTAGCATATTTTTCAAAACTTGGAAATGCTTAAGCCCCCATGGAGAGTCTCCCTTTTATCTGAATACCTCATAAATTATCGTAACCATGTATTTCGTTTATCCATGGTCGAGGTCTAGGAGGCTTGAAATAATTCTTCCAACCCCATGTCATTATATTACTTTTCTAACAATTAGGTGACAAGGAGTCGCTTGTCTTGCCTAGCTAGGGAAAATCCGATAAAATGTAAGCTGCTGAATGTGAGATTAGGCAAACTGTTTAATTTATGTTATAATTAAACGATATGTGAAAAGAGGTATTTATGGACATTTCAGAAATTCGTCAAAAGATTGACGCAAATCGTGAAAAATTAGCTTCTTTCAGGGGGTCTCTTTGACTTAGAAGGTCTGGAAGAAGAAATTGCCATCTTAGAAAATAAGATGACAGAACCCGACTTTTGGGATGACAACATTGCAGCCCAGAAGACATCTCAAGAGCTGAATGAACTCAAGCAAACCTATGAAAATTTCCATCAGATGACCGAGCTTTTTGATGAATCGGAAATCTTGCTTGATTTTCTGGCCGAGGATGAGTCGGTTCAGGGTGAGTTGGAAGAAAAGCTGGCGGAACTCGAGAAAATGATGACCAGCTATGAAATGACCCTGCTCCTATCTGAGCCTTATGACAATAACAATGCCATCCTTGAAATTCACCCGGGCTCTGGTGGTACAGAGGCCCAGGATTGGGGAGATATGCTGCTGCGTATGTATACACGCTTTGGCAATGCCAAGGGCTTCAAAGTAGAGGTCTTGGACTATCAAGCTGGTGATGAAGCAGGCATCAAGTCAGTGACTCTTTCATTTGAAGGGCCGCACGCTTATGGCTTGCTCAAGTCAGAAATGGGAGTCCACCGTTTGGTCCGGATTTCGCCATTTGACTCAGCTAAGCGTCGCCATACTTCCTTTACCTCAGTAGAGGTCATGCCAGAGCTGGATGACACCATTGAGGTGGAAATTCGCGATGACGATATTAAGATGGACACTTTCCGCTCGGGAGGAGCCGGCGGGCAAAACGTCAATAAAGTTTCGACTGGTGTGCGGCTGACGCATATTCCTACAGGAATCGTGGTGCAGTCTACCGTTGACCGGACTCAGTATGGAAATCGCGATCGGGCGATGAAGATGCTACAGGCTAAGCTTTACCAGCTAGAGCAAGAGAAACAAGCAGCCGAAGTCGATTCACTCAAGGGAGATAAGAAGGAGATTTCCTGGGGCAGCCAAATCCGCTCTTATGTCTTTACGCCTTATACAATGGTCAAAGACCATCGGACCAGTTACGAAGTAGCACAGGTGGACAAGGTGATGGACGGAGATTTGGATGGTTTCATCGACGCTTATTTGAAATGGCGTTTGAACTAGGAAATGTAAGAGATTAGAATTAGATTGAAAGGAAATTTCAATAGATGTCAATAATTGAAATGAAAGATGTTGTCAAGAAGTATGGCAACGGGACCACTGCTCTGCGTAGTGTGTCTATTAATGTAGAACCTGGGGAGTTTGCTTATATTGTAGGCCCTTCAGGAGCAGGAAAGTCAACCTTTATTCGTTTGCTTTACAGGGAGATAAAGCTGGATAAGGGAAGTCTGAAAGTAGCTGATTTTGACTTAGCTAAGATTAAGAAGCGCGATGTTCCAATGCTGCGCCGTAAAGTGGGAGTCGTCTTCCAAGACTATAAACTTCTTCCTAAAAAGACAGTTTATGAGAATATTGCCTATGCCATGGAAGTTATCGGTGAGCGCCGTCGTAATATTAAAAAGCGGGTTATGGAAGTGCTAGACCTAGTTGGTCTTAAGCACAAGGTCCGCTCATTCCCTAATGAGCTTTCTGGTGGTGAGCAGCAGCGGATTGCTATTGCGCGTGCTATTGCCAATAACCCTAAAGTCCTGATTGCGGATGAGCCGACAGGAAACTTAGACCCAGATAATTCATGGGAGATCATGAACCTGCTGGAGCGGATTAACCTTCAGGGGACAACTGTCCTGATGGCAACCCACAACAGCCAGATTGTAAATACTCTGCGTCACCGCGTTATTGCTATTGAAAATGGCCGTGTGGTACGTGATGAAGCGGAAGGAGAATACGGATACGATGATTAGAAGATTTTTTCGTCATTTGATTGAGTCGCTTAAGAGTCTTACGCGGAATGGTTGGATGACTGTAGCAGCTGTCAGCTCGGTTATGATTACCTTGAGTTTAGTAGCTGTTTTTGCTTCAGTAATTTTGAATACTGCCAAGCTGGCAAATGATATTTCCAATAATGTCCGCGTCATGGTATACATGCGTAAGGATGTTTTCGATAATAGCGAAACGATTGTAAAAGAAGGTCAAACAGTTCAGAATGAGGACTACCATAAGGTCTATGATGCTCTGACTTCTATGAAAAATGTGGATAAGGTTACTTTTTCTAGTAAGGAAGAGCAATATGAGCAGTTAACAGAAACCATGGGTAGTGAGTGGAAAATTTTTGACGGTGATGCCAACCCACTTTACGATGCTTATATTGTTGAGACCAAGGCGCCTAAGTATGTGGAATCTGTTACAAAAGATGCGAGGAAGATCGATGGTGTTTCAGAGGTCCAAAATGGTGGTACCAACACTAAAAAGCTCTTTGCGCTTTCTAATTTTATCCAAACGTGGGGCTTGATTGGTGCAGCACTTCTGATTTTTGTTGCTGTCCTTCTCATTTCCAATACTATTCGGATTACTATTATTTCCCGTAGTCGGGAAATTCAAATCATGCGATTGGTTGGTGCCAAGAATAGCTATATCCGCGGACCTTTCTTGTTTGAAGGGGCGTGGATTGGCTTGCTAGGGGCAACAATTCCAGCGGTTGCAGTGTATTTTATATATAAAATAGCCTTCCAGACTATGAATAAGAGTCTAGTCGGTCAAGGGCTTTCTATGATTGATCCGAAGCTTTTTAGTCCGATTATGATTGCAGCACTATTCGTAGTGGGTATTCTTATCGGATCATTGGGATCTGTCTTCTCTATGAGACGTTTCTTGAAGATTTAATAAATCAAAAAAAATAGAGTTTGAAGAATTTCAAACTCTGTTTTTGTTATAGGTAATTGCTTTAATGGCTACTGAGCTAAAAATGGGTTAAAGATTTTTTCATGTGAAATAGTGGTATCATGACCATGACCAGGGTAAACAGCGTAGTCTTTAGGTAATACCAGAAGTTTCTCGCGAATGGACGTCAGCAATTGCTCCATGTTTCCTGTCGGCAGATCCGTTCGTCCGATGCTTTCCCGAAAGAGGGCATCGCCCGTCAAAACAAGGCAGTCATTAGGAAAGACTAGAGAGATACCTCCGACAGAGTGGCCGGGTGTTGCAAGCACATAGAAGTGAAAGCCTCCAAGATCATAGTCTGTTTCGTAGGAGAAAAACTCTTCTGCTGGTCGACAGATAATATCATCCATATCGGCATGGCGCGCCAGACCAGATAGGTTATCTGTCGGTGTGTAGAGCCAGCTGCTTTCGCTCTCAGCCACATAGACAGGTGGGGCGGCAAAGTGCTCCCGGACCTTTTCTAAACTCATAATGTGGTCATAATGGGTATGGGTCAAGAGAATAGCAATCACAGGCTTGGCGAGTTCCTCTAGCTTGCGCTCAATCTTTTTCCAGTCACTGCCAGGATCGACGACTAGGAGACCCTGGTTATTTTCTAAGATATAGGTATTTTCAAAAGCAATAAGGTTGATAATTTTATGAATCTTCATTTGATTTCCTCGGAAAATGTATTCTGCTATTGAGTGTAACAGAAAAGCGGTTTTTTTGCACAAAATTGCTTTCTAAGCTAGGGCTGAAAATTTTCAGATGTCTCAGAATGGCTTTTATGATATAATCATAGCAGTATGACACAAAATGATTATAAGTATGCCGTTGTGGACTTGGAGGCTACAGGAACGGGTAGCAATGCAAAGATTATCCAGATTGGCATTGTTCTGATTGAGAATGGAATCATTGCCAAGACTTATGAAACAGATGTCAATCCTCATGAGGAACTGGATGAGCATATCAAAGAGCTGACAGGTTTGGACGATGAGCGGCTTGGCCGAGCTCCGGAGTTTTCTCAGGTAGCAGCTGAGGTATATGAGCTGATTCAGGATGCGATTTTTGTCGCTCATAATGTCAAGTTTGACGCTAATTTACTAGCAGAGGCCCTTTTCTGGGAAGGGTTTGACTTGCTGACACCGCGTGTGGACACGGTAGAGTTGGCTCAGGTCTTTTACCCGACCTTTGATAAATATTCCTTGGGTAATCTCTGTAATTTGCTGGATATTTCTTTGGAAAACGCCCATACTGCGCTGGCAGATGCTCAAGCAACGGCTCAGCTATTTTTAAAAATACAAGACAAAATCAAGATCCTACCTAAGGCCTTGGTTGAGAAAATGCTAACTTTGGCGGATAGCATTATCTATGAGTCGCGTCTGGCTATCGAGGAAGTTTATCAGACGATGCCGGATCAGCAAGATAAGGAACTGCAATCCTGCCATGGTATTTTCCTGCGACTTCCCCAAAAGCTGACTTCGGAAAAGAAGCTGTCGCAGGATTTCCTCACCAATCTATACCTGCTGGGCTTAGAAGAGCGGCCAGAACAGCTCAAGTTTGCTCGCTTTATGGAGGAAGCTCTGGACCAGCAGGAGCCTAGTTTTTTAGAGGCGCAGACAGGCTTAGGTAAGACCTTTGGCTACTTGCTGCCCATTCTATCTAGAGGCCGGGAAAAAGTACTAGTGACGGTTCCGACTAAGATTCTGCAGGACCAGCTGCTGCAAAAGGAAGGGCGATTGTTGGAGAAAGTCTTTGGTATTTCCTTACACAGTCTAAAGAGTCCGGAGAATTATCTCAAGCTGGACCATTTCTATCAGACACTGGACAGGGAATATGACAACCGTTTGGTTAATCGCTGCAAACTGCAACTCTTGGTTTGGCTGACAGAAACCAAAACGGGTGATTTGAATGAAATCGGACAGGCTCATCGCTTCTCAAGCTACTTTAATGAAATCCGTCATGATGGCAAGCTAAGCAAACATTCTCTTTTTTATGAGGAAGATTTTTGGCGGTTGGGACAGGTCAAGTCAGCTACTAGTCGAGTCGTGATTACCAATCATGCTTACCTGCTGACGCGTTTAGAGGATGACCAGTCTTTGCTGGACAATCGTATTCTGGTAGTAGATGAAGCTCAGAAGATGTTTTTCGCCTTGGAAAGCTTCTCTCAGGCCAGTATAAATCTGACTAAAACGCTGCAGCAGATAAATCATCTCCTTCAGGAAGAAGGGGAACTTCTGCAGCAACGGCTTTTGCAAAGCATTCAGTTTGAGCTGGCTGATGCCGCAGAGAAGCATCGCAAGAAAGCATCTGAGCTAAGTCCGGAAAAGATTGCCCGACTGCTTCAGGATGTGTCCGAGTTAAAGACTAGTGCACTGCCTGAGCTACAGCACTTGTTCAGTGGCAAATACCAGTATTATTGGTTGGTTGATGAAGTTTTGGCAGATCATCGCTTGATGATTCTGCATGCTGGCCGTTCAGAATTGCTGCATTTCACAGACTTTTTGCCTGAAAGTGCCAAGGTTATCTTGGTTTCGTCTACTCTGGAAATCAGCTCAAAGGTCAATCTGGCGCAGTTGCTAGGCTTTGAATGTTATCACTTTTACAAGCTGAAAAGCAAGAAGAAGCCACTGCAGAAGCTCTTTTTAGATGAAAGTTTTCCAGCAGTAGTGGATTTGTCAACTGAGGATTTTGCTCGAGAGATTGTGGCTTGCCTGCAAGAAGTGGCGGAACTCGGTCTGCCTATCGTCGTCCTCTTCACCTCTAAAGACTTGCTTTTGACTGTTTCGGACTTGCTGGCTCTGCCGCATTTGGCCCAATATAAAAATGGCGATGCCGGTAATATCAAGCGGCGTTTCGATAGAGGAGAAGCAAGTATCCTGTTAGGCTCTGGCAGCTTCTGGGAGGGGACGGATTTTGCTGAGCAAGACCAGATTATTCAGCTGATTACTCGGATTCCATTTGACAATCCCAAGGATTTCTTCGTGCAAAAGATCAACAGCCGCCTGAAAGCGGAAGGTAAGAATGCCTTTTATGATTATCAACTGCCTCTTGCCATCTTACGGCTTAAACAGGCTATTGGCCGGACCCGGCGCAATGAACATCAGAAGTCAGCTGTTATTCTTTTGGACAATCGCATTTCTAGTAAACGCTATGGAAAGCAGATTCAGCATCATCTATCACAATTGGCTTCTTTGGATATTCTGCCAGAGGCAGCCATTATGCAGGATTTACAAGACTTTTTTGACTGAAACTATCTGAAATCAGCTGATTTTTATTGGCTGATTTTTTAGGTTCATTCAGATTTTTGGGACAAAATTTGTTATAATGAGAGGCATAGGAAAGAAGGGGTGTTCGTGAAAAAATATTTACCAGGAATTCTGTTATCCTTTGGCATAGCAGCTGTTTCTATCTTTTTAGGCGGCTTGCTTCCCTTGATAGGCTCTAGTGTTTTGGCTATTGTCTTTGGGATTGTTTTGAACAACAGCATGAAGCTGCCGGCTGTTTTTCAGGAAGGACTCAGCTATTCAGGGAAGAAATTGCTGCAGTATTCCATCATCTTTTTGGGATTTTCCATGTCCATTGGTCAGGTTTCTGAGACAGGGATTTCTTCTCTTCGTATCAGTCTTATTACGATTCTGATAGCCTTTCTGGCGGCCTATCTGGCTGGCCGTTTCTTTAAGATGAATCGTGTCTTGACTATTTTAATTGGTTTTGGAACAGCCATCTGCGGTGGCTCTGCCATAGCGGCTGCTTCACCAATCTTGGAAGCTGATGAAGAGGAAATCGCTCTGTCTATCTCCACTATTTTCTTTTTCAATATTTTAGCAGTATTCATTTTCCCTTTTTTAGGGCATTTGTTGCAGATGTCGGATACCTTTTTCGGGACTTGGGCTGGAACAGCCATCAATGATACTTCGTCAGTAGTGGCGGCAGGCTATACATATAGCCCGTCAGCTGGCGACTTGGCGACCATTGTTAAGCTTAGTCGGGCTCTGATGATTGTACCGGCCTGCTTGATCTTCGCAGCTTATCGCTATATCAAGTCTAAGAAGTCGTCACAAAAGACAAACTTGAAACAGATTTTTCCTTGGTTTATAGCTTGGTTTGTCCTAGCTTCACTTATCAGCAGTCTTGGATTTCTGCCGGCTGCTGTCATCCCTTATACAAAATTCATTTCTCAGTGGCTGATGGCTATGGCCTTGGCAGCTATTGGCGCAAAGGTTTCCTTTAAGCAGTTTAAGCAAGCAGGAGCAGCGCCTTTGCTGACTGGTGCCTTTGCTTGGTTTTGTGTCGCTGTTTCTAGCTTGATTATCCAGTATTTTTTCTAAAAAGGAGGGACTATGCCCTATCAAAGACGGACGTTTGAGTCTCGGATTGATTATAGTTTAATTTTGCCTGTTTTGATGCTGCTTTCAATCGGAGTTGTGGCTATTTACATTGCTGTTAGTCATGATTATCCTGACAATGCCTGGCCCATGGTTGGTCAGCAAATTGCCTGGATTGCGGTGGGTTTCCTGCTCAGCTTTATCCTCATGTTTTTTAATACCAAGTTTCTCTGGAAAATTACGCCTTATCTCTATGTTTTTGGTCTTGGCCTCATGGTCTTACCACTGATTTTTTACAGTGAATCTCTGGTAGCCTCTACTGGTGCTAAAAACTGGATTGCTATTCGTGGGGTGACCCTCTTTCAGCCCTCGGAGTTCATGAAGATTTCATATATTCTCATGCTGTCGCGGCTGGTGGTTCATTTTCTCCAGCAGCACAAGCAGGATGAGCGAACCTTGGCTTTAGACTTTTTTCTAATTCTGAAGCTTGGGCTCTACACAGTGCCTGTTCTGGTTCTGTTAACCCTTCAGAGTGATTTGGGGACGGCTCTGGTTTTTGTTGCTATATACGGCGGCATCGTTCTACTGTCAGGTGTTTCTTGGAAGATTATCCTGCCGGTCTTTCTGACGGGAGTCCTGCTGTTGGGAGGATTTCTCTTTATCTTTATTTCTGATGGCGGTCGTGCCTTTCTGCATAATCTAGGCATGCCAACCTACCAAATCAATCGGATTTTGGCTTGGCTTCATCCCTTTGACTACGCTCAGACGACCACCTTCCAGCAAGCACAGGGACAAATCGCTGTCGGAAGCGGTGGTCTGACTGGCCAAGGCTTTAATGTTTCCAATCTCTTGGTGCCTGTTCGGGAAAGTGATATGATTTTCACCGTCATTGCAGAAGATTTTGGCTTTTTGGGCTCGACCTTGGTTATCATGCTCTATTTACTGTTGATTTATCGCATGCTCAAGATTACAATTAAATCCAACAACCAGTTTTATACCTACATCTCGACTGGCTTTATCATGATGCTGCTCTTCCATATCTTTGAAAATATTGGAGCGGTGACAGGAATTCTACCTTTAACAGGGATTCCGCTGCCCTTTATCTCACAGGGTGGTTCTTCCATCATCAGTAATCTTATCGGTGTTGGTCTCCTGCTGTCCGTCTCCTATCAGAATAGCTTGACGGATGAAAAGAAGGAGCGAATTCCTGCTGTCCGAAAAAAAGTCGTACTGAAGAAATTAAAATAAATATAAAGCAAGTTTTTGTCTCACAAATCAGATGTGATTTTGTGATTGGCTCGTATCAGAAAGGATATTTTCATGAAAAAAGCAGCTTTACTCTTAGCTCCCGGCTTTGAAGAAATCGAGGCCCTGACGGTTGTGGATGTCTTGCGCCGTGCAGGTCTTGTCTGTGATATGATTGGTTTTGATGAATCAGTGACTGGCTCTCATGCCATCACTGTTAAAGCAGATCAGGTCTGGAAGGGCAGACTGGATGACTACGATATGGTCATTTTGCCAGGGGGGATGCCAGGATCGGCCAATCTCCGTGATGATGACCGCCTGATGCAGCTTTTACAGGACTTTCAGCAGGGGGACAAATTCATCGCGGCTATTTGTGCCGCTCCCATTGCTCTTGACCGCGCAGGTATCTTGACTAGTAAGTATTTCACTTGCTATGATGGTGCTCGAGACAATATTGAAAATGGAACTTTCCGTAAAGAAACAGTTCTTGTTGATGGGAAGCTGATCACTAGTCGTGGTCCATCAACTGCCTTGGCTTTTGCCTATGAGCTGGTTCGTCAGCTGGGCGGAGACGCTGACCAGTTGGCTGATGCTATGCTTTATACAGATGTATTTGGAAATTAAAAATAGGCTGGGATTCATAATGTTTCCCAGTTTTTTTGAACCCTTATGCACCTTTGTTATCCTCTATATGGAACGGGTTTAGAGCTGTCGGAAAGGACGAAACCATCATCCATTTTTAAATTTTGGCTTCTTTGAAACATTTTGTTTAGAAAAATGGCTGAAAAAGTCGGAAAAGTGCTGGATTCAGGCAAATATTAGCCCCTTTTTCATGAAAATTATGGTATAATGAAAGGTATGAATTATCAAGATTACATCTGGGATTTAGGTGGAACACTCTTGGATAATTATGAAACTTCGACAGCAGCTTTTGTTCAAACCTTGAAAGAGTTTGGTCTGCAAGCTGGTCACGACGAAGTTTATAAGGCCCTCAAGGTGTCTACGGACTATGCAGTCCAGCAGTTTGCTCCCCAAGAAAAAGACTTTTTAAAGTTTTATAAGGCCAATGAAGCAGAAGAGTTGACTCACCCTGTCTTATTTGACGGCGCGGCAGAGTTGCTTAGGCGGATTGTGGCCAAGGGTGGGCGGAACTTTCTGGTCTCTCACCGGGACAACCAAGTACTGGAAATCTTGGAGAAAACTGCCATTTCATCAGCATTTACAGAAGTGGTGACATCGGCGAATGGTTTTCCAAGGAAACCCTCACCAGACTCCATGCTCTATCTAAAAGACAAGTATCAGATTGTCTCTGGTTTGGTCATTGGTGACCGTCCACTGGATATTGAAGCAGGGCAGGCAGCTGGCTTTGATACCTATCTCTTTGATAATATGCAGCATCTTGAAGAATTTATAGATATTGATTAGAAAAGGAACACTATGACAGAAGAAAAGCAGCAAGATATACAGGCCCAGGAATATGATGCCAGTCAGATTCAGGTCTTAGAAGGCTTAGAAGCCGTTCGTATGCGTCCAGGGATGTATATCGGTTCGACCTCCAAGGAAGGTCTTCACCATTTAGTATGGGAAATTGTTGACAACTCAATTGATGAGGCGTTGGCTGGTTTTGCCAGCCACATTCAGGTCTTTATCGAAAAAGATAATTCCATAACAGTAGTGGATAACGGTCGGGGAATTCCCGTTGATATTCAGGAGAAAACTGGCCGCCCAGCCGTGGAAACCGTCTTTACCGTGCTCCATGCCGGAGGAAAATTCGGCGGTGGCGGATACAAGGTATCGGGAGGTCTGCACGGTGTGGGCTCTTCCGTTGTAAATGCCCTGTCCACTCAGCTGGATGTCCGCGTTTATAAGAATGGTCAGATTCATTACCAAGAATACCGTCGCGGTCATGTAGTCGCTGATTTAGAAATCATCGGTGAGACAGACCGTACTGGTACGACAGTTCACTTTACACCAGATCCAGAGATTTTCACTGAAACAGTAGAATTTGACTTTGAAAAGCTCAATAAGCGGGTACAAGAACTGGCCTTCCTCAATCGTGGTCTCAGAATTTCCATCACCGATAAGCGAGATGGAATGGAGCAAGTCAAGGATTACCACTATGAAGGTGGGATTGCCAGCTATGTCCAATACATCAATGAAAACAAGGATGTAATCTTTGAAACGCCGATTTATACCGACGGCGAAATGGACGACATTACGGTTGAAGTAGCTATGCAGTATACGACTGGCTACCATGAAACAGTCATGAGCTTTGCTAATAACATCCACACCCACGAGGGAGGAACGCATGAGCAAGGTTTTCGGACAGCCCTGACACGGGTTATCAATGACTATGCCAAGAAAAATAAGCTTCTCAAAGAAAACGAGGACAATCTGACTGGGGAAGATGTGCGTGAGGGACTGACAGCAGTCATCTCTGTCAAGCACCCTAACCCTCAGTTTGAAGGTCAGACCAAGACCAAGCTTGGTAATAGCGAAGTGGTCAAGATTACCAATCGCCTCTTTAGTGAAGCTTTCTCAGATTTCCTTTTGGAAAATCCTGCGGTAGCTCGAAAAATCGTTGAAAAAGGAATTTTGGCTTCTAAGGCCAGAATTGCTGCCAAGCGAGCTCGGGAAGTAACCCGTAAGAAGTCTGGCTTGGAAATCTCCAATCTGCCAGGTAAATTGGCCGACTGCTCGTCCAACGACCCTCAGGAAACGGAACTTTTCATTGTGGAGGGGGATTCAGCGGGTGGTTCAGCTAAGTCTGGCCGTAACCGTGAATTTCAGGCTATTTTGCCAATTCGTGGTAAGATTCTCAACGTTGAAAAAGCCAGCATGGACAAGATATTGGCCAATGAAGAAATCCGCAGTCTCTTTACTGCAATGGGAACTGGCTTTGGAGCTGACTTTGATGTCAGCAAGGCCCGCTACCAAAAATTAGTCATCATGACCGATGCCGATGTAGACGGAGCTCATATTCGGACCCTGCTCTTGACTTTGATTTACCGCTATATGAAGCCGGTTCTGGAAGCTGGATTTGTCTATATCGCTCAGCCGCCAATCTATGGTGTCAAGGTCGGAAGTGAAGTCAAAGAATACATCCAGCCAGGTGCTAATCAGGAAGAAGAGCTTCAAGCAGCTTTGGCTCGTTACAGTGAAGGCCGCTCCAAGCCAACCATTCAACGCTATAAAGGTCTCGGAGAGATGGATGACCATCAGTTGTGGGAGACAACTATGAATCCTGAACATCGCTTGATGGCACGGGTTTCAGTGGATGATGCAGCGGAAGCTGACAAGATTTTTGACATGCTGATGGGGGATCGCGTTGAACCTCGTCGTGAATTTATCGAAGAAAATGCTGTATACAGTACGCTCGACGTCTAAAAAAATCAGAAAAATCAACCATTATGGGCAAAAATATGATATAATCATTATGTTTGCTTTATAGTAACAATATGAAGGAGTTTTATATGTCTAGTGGACTAATTATTCTCGTTATTGTGGTAGCTCTGCTTTTGATTGTCGGCTATGGTACTGCAGTTCTGATGAGAAAGAGAAATGAAGCTTTACTTCAAAAATTGGAGGAGAGAAAAGAAACACTCTACAATCTCCCTGTAAACGATGAAGTTGAAGCAGTAAAAAATATGCATTTGATTGGACAGAGTCAGGTAGCCTTCCGTGAATGGAATCAAAAATGGGTAGACTTGTCCTTAAATTCATTTGCTGATATTGAAAATAATCTATTTGAAGCAGAAGGTTACAACAATTCTTTTCGTTTCATAAAAGCCAAGCATGCAATTGGCAATATTGAGAGTCAGATTGATTTGATCGAAGAAGATATCAAGATGATTCGAGAAGCCTTGGAAGATCTTAAAGAGCAAGAGTCTAAGAACAGCGGTCGTGTGCTCCATGCCCTGGATTTGTTTGAAAAACTGCAAACCCAGGTGGCAGAGAATGCAGACTCGTATGGGCAAGCTTTAGCTGAGATTGAGAAACAGCTGGAAAATATCCAGTCAGAGTTTTCTCAGTTTGTGACCCTTAATTCTTCAGGTGACCCGGTTGAGGCAGCTGAAATCTTGGATAAAGCTGAGGATCATATCCTTGCTCTGACACATATCGTTGAGAAAGTTCCTGCCATTGTCGAAGAGTTGACTGTGAAGCTGCCAGATCAGTTGGAAGACTTAGAATCTGGTCACCGTAAGCTCTTGGAGTTTGGTTATCACTTTATCGAAACAGATATAGAGTCTCGATTCCAACAGCTCCATGCGAGTCTCAAACGCAACGAAGCTAATATCTCGGCTTTAGAGCTGGATAATGCTGAGTATGAAAATGAGCAGGCTCGAGAAGAGGTCAACGCTCTCTATGAAATTTTTACGCGGGAAATTGAAGCCCACAAAGTAGTGGAGAAGCTGATTAAAAACTTACCTAGCTATCTGGCTCATACAAAGGAAAACAACCAGCAACTCCAAAAAGAGATAGAACGTTTATCTCAAACTTTCCTTCTCTCTGATACGGAAACTTCTCATGTCAAGGAGTTGCAGGCTGAGCTTTCTGCTCAGGAAGATGTGGTGTTGAGCGCGGTAGAAGATTCTTCTGAAACCAAGCAAGCTTATTCAGTGGTTCAGGAAGAGTTGGAAGCTATCCAAGAGCGTTTGAAAGAAATCGAAGATGAGCAGATTTCTCTTGGCGAAGCACTTGCAGAGATTGAAAAAGATGATGCCAACGCTCGTCAGAAAGTCAATATCTATGCTAACAAATTGCATACCATTAAGAGATATATGGAAAAACGCAATTTGCCAGGTATTCCAGACTCTTTCTTAGAAATTTTCTTCTCAACCAGCAACAATATTGAAGAGTTGGTTAAGGAATTGGAAGCTACACGAGTCAATATCGAATCAGTTAACCGTTGGCTTGAAATTCTAGGAAATGATATGGAGCAATTGGAAGAAGAAACCTATCGTATCGTCCAAGATGCTACCTTGACTGAGCAGCTACTGCAGTATTCAAACCGCTATCGTTCCTTTGACGATAACGTACAAGCAGCTTTCAACAAGTCCTTGTATGTCTTTGAACATGATTACGACTATGCTCAATCCTTGGAAATCATTTCAAAAGCTTTGGATCTTGTCGAGCCAGGCGTGACAGAGCGCTTTGTGACATCCTACGAAAAAACACGCGAGAATATTCGCTTTTAAAAGAAGTTCCTTCGGGAACTTTTTTCTTTTGCAAAGCGAACGCTAGATAACAGTCAGTTACAAGGATTCCGAGACTTCAATTTTTCCCAGCTTGTTTTGAAATAGAATTTCCTGTATAATACAAAAAAATAGAAAGAATGAGGTCAGACAATGAAAACAGTCAAAGGCTTGTTAGTCATGGATGTAGACAGCACCTTAATCATGGAAGAGGGGATTGATCTGCTAGGTGAGGAGGCGGGTGTAGGTGCTCAGGTTGCGGCTATTACAGAGCGCGCCATGCGAGGGGAATTGGACTTTGAAGCTGCCTTACGTGAGCGGGTCGGTCTTTTAAAAGGGCTGCCAGAGGATATTTTTACTCAAATTACAGAAAAGATTCACTTCACTCCGGGAGCCGAGGAACTGGTCGATGAGCTGCATAAACGTGGTTATAAAGTAGGCTTGGTGTCAGGTGGTTTTCATGAGACCGTGGACAGACTGGCTGAGCAGCTTGGAATTGACTACGTCAAGGCAAATCGTTTGGAAATTCAACAGGGGCTTTTGACAGGCCGAGTCTTAGGAGAGATTGTCACTAAGGATACCAAGCTTGCCATGTTAAAAGCATGGGCAACTGAAAACAAGTTGGAATTAAATCGAACAATTGCTATGGGAGATGGAGCCAATGATCTGCCTATGATTCAGGCGGCAGGGATGGGAATTGCCTTTATGGCCAAGCCAATCGTGCGCGATCAAGCTCCTTACCAGATTCAAGAATGCAATCTCTATCGGGTCATTGATCTTTTAGACAATAGAAAAGAGTAGGAGAGAAGCATGCATATTCTAATTGCACCGGATTCATTCAAGGAAAGTTTGTCAGCTACTCAGGTTGCTCAAGCTCTGCAGACAGGATTTTCTCAGGCCTTGCCAGATGCCAGCTTTGACTTGCTGCCGGTCGGTGACGGCGGCGAGGGGACAATGGCTGCGCTGACAGCAGCCTTGGGCTGGGCTGAATTTTACCACACCGTAACCGGACCCTTTGGCCAGCCAGTAAAAATGCCCTACGCCAGAAATGGTCAGCAAGCGCTTTTTGAAATGGCTGACTTGGTCGGACTCGCGTCTATTCCGCAGGAAAAACGAAATCCCTTGGCCATAGAGACCAAAGGATTGGGAGAATTGATTTTGCATCTGGCTGAAGACGGTGTCAGAAAGATTTTAGTTGGTGTTGGAGGTTCGGCTAGCAACGACGGTGGGATTGGACTAGCAGCGGGCCTAGGCTATGAATTTTTCGATGCGGATAACAATAGGCTGCGCCCCATTGGCTCGTCTTTGGGAAAGGTCGCTCGAATTTCAGCTGAGCAGGTTCCTGCTTTCTTGAAAGAAGTTGAGATTGAGATTTTGACTGATGTAGACAATCCTCTATGCGGAGTGCGCGGTGCGACAACTGTTTTCGGAGGTCAGAAAGGTCTATCTCCCCTACTATTTTCTCAAGTAGACTAAGTCATGGCTGATTTCTATCAGTTGGTCAATTCTCAGGTGATTGATATGGGTGGAGCTGGAGCCGGAGGCGGAATGGCTGCAGGACTGGTTACTTTTGCCGGAGGAAAAATTGTTTCGGGTATTGAAACCTGTCTAGATTTACTGGATTTTGATGACAGAATCAAAAAAGCGGACTTGGTCGTAGTTGGCGAAGGGCGGATGGACCGTCAGTCTTTGGCGGGCAAGGCACCAGTCGGGGTCGCAAGGCGAACACCAGAAGGCATTCCTGTACTGGCTATTTGCGGCAGTCTGGCAGATGATTTACTGGATTTCCCAGTTGAGAATATTCAGGCAGCTTTTCCTATTATTGCACAAGCAGATAGTTTAGATAAGATACTAGAGCAGGCCGAGCAAAATTTGATTCGAACAGCCAGAAATATTGGGCATCTACTGAAGATGAAAAAAAGCGGTTAGTCCGCCTTTTTTAGTAGGTATTCAATTTCTTTGACTATCAATCCTTTTTCAAAGAAAAAGATGTCACAAGACAGTTCACCAAAGTCATTTTCTAGAAGAGTCACAATCCGATTCTGGTCGGGACTAAGCTGATAATAAGTGCAAGAAAATTGGACGGGGTTCTTATGGTAGACTTTTTGAATTTTAGTCAGGTAGTCCGCTTTTCCTTTGATGATTTCGGTTGTGTCACCCTGTAATTCCCAGCTAACATGATCAGAAAGAAAGGTCTGATAGGTGTGCCAATCGCGCTGATTTTCTGCTTCAAAGAAGGCAAAAAGTTTTTCCAAATTTGTCATCTTACCCAAACCATTTTTTCCAAAGGGAGGGCTTTTCTTTTGCAGTTTTTTCTGTTTGCAGAAGGAGGATAGCAAACTGTTGGATCATATCCTTGTCATCTACTTGGACAAGATGGTCGCTATGGACAATCAGGCCAAAAGGAGAAGACAGGTAATCGCCTGAGACGATAGTAGCCTCGCAGCCTAGCTCCTTAGCAGTTTTTAGATAAAAGATTTGATTGCCAGACTCGACTTCTGGGGAAATTTTGACAATTACAGGTTGGTAGTTTTTTATGATGCTGCTCAGCATTTCCTTGAAATGACTACGAATTAGAGAGCTGTTAGCTTGCTCAATAGAGCAGGAAGCCAGCACTCTCTCCTCAAAAGTCCCTAAAAACCTACGCTGTTCATCAGGGTTGAGCTTAGCTCCGCCCTGAGCTTTTTCCATGATTACTTTATTAATATCAGTCATACTAAAATTGTACCATAAAAGGATAAATTCTAAAAGGTCGAATCTTCTTTCTGATTTACCGGAAAAACATTTATATAGTAAGTTTGGAATCGTTTTCTTGTGCAAAAATTCTCAAATTTGCTTAGATTCTCTATTTTTCCTTGAAAAAAAAGCGTTTTTGAGGTATCATAGACTAGTAAATAATTTTAAATAATAAGGAGAGTAAGAAATGTCAATTATTACTGATATTTACGCTCGCGAAGTCCTAGACTCACGCGGTAACCCAACACTTGAAGTAGAAGTTTATACTGAATCAGGTGCTTTCGGACGTGGTATGGTTCCTTCAGGAGCTTCTACAGGTGAGCACGAAGCAGTTGAACTTCGTGATGGCGACAAATCTCGTTACGGTGGTCTTGGTACACAAAAAGCAGTTGATAATGTAAACAACGTTATCGCTGAAGCTATTATCGGTTACGATGTTCGTGACCAACAAGCCATCGACCGTGCAATGATCGCTTTGGACGGTACTCCTAACAAAGGTAAATTGGGTGCGAACGCAATCCTTGGTGTGTCTATCGCTGTAGCTCGTGCTGCTGCTGACTACCTTGAAGTGCCACTTTACAGCTACCTTGGCGGTTTCAACACTAAAGTTCTTCCAACTCCAATGATGAACATCATCAACGGTGGATCTCACTCAGATGCTCCAATCGCATTCCAAGAGTTCATGATCTTGCCAGTTGGTGCTCCAACATTCAAAGAAGCTCTTCGTTATGGTGCTGAAATCTTCCACGCTCTTAAGAAAATCCTTAAATCTCGCGGTTTGGAAACTGCCGTTGGTGACGAAGGTGGATTCGCTCCTCGCTTTGAAGGAACTGAAGATGGTGTAGAAACTATCATCGCTGCTATCGAAGCTGCTGGTTATGTTCCAGGTAAAGATGTATTTATCGGATTTGACTGTGCATCATCAGAATTCTACGATAAAGAACGTAAAGTATACGACTACACTAAATTTGAGGGTGAAGGCGCTGCTGTTCGTACATCTGCAGAACAAATCGACTACCTTGAAGAGTTGGTTAACAAATACCCAATCATCACTATTGAAGATGGTATGGATGAAAATGACTGGGATGGTTGGAAAGCTCTTACTGAACGTCTTGGTAAGAAAGTACAACTTGTTGGTGACGACTTCTTCGTAACAAACACTGACTACCTTGCACGTGGTATCAAAGAAGGTGCTGCTAACTCAATCCTTATCAAAGTTAACCAAATCGGTACTCTTACTGAAACTTTTGAAGCGATTGAAATGGCTAAAGAAGCTGGTTACACTGCAGTTGTATCACACCGTTCAGGTGAAACTGAAGATTCAACAATTGCTGACATCGCAGTTGCAACTAACGCAGGTCAAATCAAGACTGGTTCACTTTCACGTACAGACCGTATTGCTAAATACAACCAATTGCTTCGTATCGAAGATCAACTTGGTGAAGTTGCTCAATACAAAGGTCTTCAAGCTTTCTATAACTTGAAAAAATAATCTAACAAAATATAAGAGGAGCTAGGACTTAGTCCTAGCTTTTTTGACGTGTAAAGATATAACAATGGATATTTTTGATTTAGAATCAACCCTAATTGATGAGAGGGAGATTTATCATCTTTTCCTAGAATATTGCCTAGAAGTAGTGTGTAGGGCTGGTCATGCTCTTTTCCTTGAAAATTAGAGGACAAGATGACAGTTTTTCTTTCGGAAAATATAATCAAGGGATTCCTGCGTTTCCTTGTGACTACATGGTTGAAAAAGTGAGTGATTTACTGAAGATTTTATAGCTTTCTTGTATCAAAACCAGTCTTTTATGGTATACTAGCAAAGTGGAAGGAGGAGTACAATGGAAGAATTATTAAATCAGGTCTTACTATCACAGGATAGGGAAGTTTTCAATCAGATATTTGACGATTACTATCCCATTGATATTGCTCTTTCTTTGGAAGCCTTGGAGGATGAGGAAGGGAATCTCCTCAAAACCTTTACGGAAATGGCTAGTGATGATCAATTGGTAGAGATTTTAAAAGAAGCCGAGCCGGAGTTGCAAAGGCAGATTATCCAATCGATTTCTTTCAAACGTACCAGCACACTTTTTCATCTTATGCCGGATGATGATGTGGTAGATATTTTGGGCTACTTGAGTGTAGACTTGCGTAAGCAATACTTAAGTATGATGAAAAATACCAGTCAAGAGAATTTGAAAGCTATGTTGGCTTACGATCCTCAGACAGCTGGTGGTCTGATGACGACAGAATTCATCACCTTAAAAGAAAATCTAACTGTCTCCGCGACTCTCAATAAATTGAGGGAAATTTCGCCCAATACGGAAGTTATTGATACCTTATTTATTAGAGATGCTCATCATTCGCTAGTTGGCTGGATTGATATTCGTGATTTGTTTATTCATGATGCGGAGATGAAACTCAGTGAATTTATGAATACTCAGATAGTGAGTGTAACGCCAGAGGTTGACCAAGAGGAAGTGGCACAGCTTTCTGCCAAATATAATTTATCTGTCGTACCGGTCGTCAATCATCGGCAGGTATTGCTAGGAATCATCACAATTGACGATATCGTCGATGTTTTGCAAGAAGAGTATCAAGAAGATATCTTGCGGATGGGTGGTGTCCAAGAAAGCGAAGAAATTGGAGGACCTTTTAAAGAATCACTCAAGAAACGCTTACCTTGGTTGATGATTAACCTAGTGACAGCTTTTCTAGCTTCTGCGACAGTAGCACTTTTTGATGATACGATTTCAAAAGTTGTAGCATTAGCAGCGATTAGTCCTATTATCACGGGAATGGGAGGAAATTCTGCCTCTCAGACACTTGCTTTGGTTATCCAGGGAATTGCCTTGGGGAAACTGGATCTGAAAGAAGATCGGAATTTAGTATTCAAAGAAATCGTGCTAGCTTTGGTTAATGGCTTCTTTACTGGCTTGATTGCAGCTGTTGTCATGTTTGTCTTCTATCAAAATTTCTATCTGTCTGTGATTGTGGTATTGGCCATGATGATCAATCTAGCATGTGGTGCTCTATTTGGTTACTTTGTACCGCTGATTATCAAGACACTGAATCAGGATCCGGCTCTAGCCTCGACCATTTTCATTACCACGGCAACAGATGTATTGGGTTATCTAGCTTTTCTAGGCTTAGCTCAGATTTTCTTACCATTGATTTTATAAAAAAGAATACACAAAAAACGCTTGATTTTTCAAGCGTTTTTGTTATGTTTACTTAGAACAAACCTTTAACTTTATCAATTGCACCGCTGGCCATTTCATTTCCAGCTACTAATTTTTTAGCTTGCTCTAAGTATTCACCGAGTTTGTCTTTGTTTTCTTCGATAAACTTTTTAGCGCCATCAAAGTCTTTCTTTTCAATCATTTCTTTTACTTGGTTAAATAAATCTACTGGATTCATAGTTGTTGCTCCTTAGTAATTTTTTATATTATTTAATCAAATTTCTAGTAGAAAGACAAGAAATCTGCTTATTTAAAAGTCACGCAAACAGCTTCAGGAACATAGAAATCGCTGGAGATTTCTGTCAATTTTCCGCTTTCGGCATCGCGTTTGAAGATGGTTGCATTGTCAGAGTCTTGATGGACCGCAATGATATAGTTTTGGTCTGGTGTGATGTTAAAGTCACGTGGATTTTTGCCATTGGTTGCTGCAATCTGAATCAGCTCCAAACTGCCGTCAGCTAAGATTTTGTAAACGGCAAGAGAGTCATGACCACGGTTGGAACCGTAGAGAAACTTGCCATCAGCAGACAGGCGGATAGCAGCTGTTCCATTGGCTCCTTCAAAGTCCTCTGGTAAGGTGGAGACAGTTTGCAGGTGTTCAAAATGGCCGACTCCATCGTAAATTAGGACTTCAATAGTAGAATTAAGCTCACAAATCAAATATGCGATTTTATAATGATGGTGGAAAACGATATGGCGGGCACCAGCTCCAGCGGCACACTTGTAGGTAACCAGAGGAGTAATCTTTCCGTCTTCAGCAACATCATAGGTGGTTACTTCATCGGTTCCCAAGTCGCAGGTGATCAGGTATTGATCTGGTGTAAGGTCAGCATAGTGGACGTGGGCTGAAGCTTGGTTGGCATGCGGTCCTTGACCTTGATGGATAGCTGAGTCAGCCAGTTCCAGTCTGCCATCAGCCAGTCGTCTGTAGACTAGAACTTGCCCTTTATGATAATTGGCACCGTAAACCAAGTCGCGTTCTTCGTCAACTGCCACATAGCAGAGCGGAGCTCCTTCTTCAACGACATGGTTGAGGAGCTGACCTGCCTTGTCAAAGGCTGCAATTCCCCCCTGTCCGTCCTTTGCCCCGACAGAATAGAGATGTCCAGCCTTATCAAAGTCTAGGTAGGTTGGACTGGGCTCTTCAGCAAGCAAGGTCAAGTTTTCTAAAGTTCCTTTGTTAGAATTAAAATCTGCCTTGTAAATTCCCTTGGAATCTCTGCGAGTATAAGTTCCAAAGTAAACTGTTTGTGTCATTCCTTTACCTCTCATATATTTAGATTACTTGCTACTATTATATCATAAAAGCAGATGATAGGTCTTAGAGCGGAGGATTTGCCTGATTTTCAAAAGAATAGTATTGGTTTTGAAAAAACAGATAAAAAACAGATAGCGGGTAGGAAGGGGATAGATGGCTTTGTTAGAATAGAATTGTTCAAAAAAACAATTACTGTCAGGAAGCAACAAACTTCCTGCTTGATAAACAAAGGAGAAATCAAATGAACGTTAAAAAAATTGCTATGCTCGTTGCTCTTATTGGAATGTCAGGATTCTTTTTAGCCGCATGCGGAAATAAAGAAGCTGATAACTCAGAAATTAAAGACGGGAAACAAGTGGACTTCCAGAAGGATGCTGTTGATAAGAAGACCAAGACAGTCGATGGCAAAGAAGTGACAGAATACACAATGCCTGATGGGAACGTTATCCAAATCCCAGCAGATGGTGAGGAAATTCCAGAAGATGGATCAGGATCTAGCTCAGAAGCTGAATAAAGATTAAAACATGTAGGTTGGAGGCAATATGTTTCGAAGAAAAAAAATGAATCGTAAGACCATTCTATTGGGCAGCACGGTCATTCTTGCTTGTGCTGGACTGGGAGGCTATCTGTATTTTAGACAGATCAATCAACAACAGGCCATGAAAATGGTAGATAAGACGATTGATTCGCTGACAGTCCAAGAAGCTGTCAATAACAGCAAAAAAACAAGCCTGGTTTTATCTGGGGAAGTAGTTGCCAACAATAGCAGTAAGGTCAAGATTGACCCATCTAAGGGGGAAGTCAAGGAAGTATTTGTCAAAAATGGTGATACCGTTACACAAGGACAGCCACTCTTTTCCTATGCGACAGAGCAGCAATTGACAGCCCAGTCGGCTCAATATGATGCCCAGTCCAAGGCTAATGGCATCACGGCCGCTCAAAACAGCGCTGCGATTAAATGGGAAACCTATAATCGCAAGCTGGCCAGTCTTAACTCTCTCAAGGACAAATACAATTCCAGTCAGGATGAGTCACTGCTGGAGCAGATAAAGTCAGCTGAAGACGAGCTGGCTCAAGCGCTGAGCGATGCTAAGACTGCGGATAATGAAGTGACGACAGCTCAGATTGAGGCTGAAAAGGCTCAGGTGACAGCTCAGACAGAATCAGACCGAATGAAGTATGATACTGTGACTGCAGATACAGCAGGAACAATTACCTCTATGAATGAAGATTTGCCCAATCAGTCCAAGGCTAAAAAGGAAGAAGAAAACTTTATTGAGATTATGGACAAGTCCAAAACTCTGGTCAAAGGGACTGTCAGTGAATTTGACCGTGAGAAGCTGAGTGTTGGCCAGAAAGTGGAAGTGGTGGATCGCAAGGATCCTAAGAAACGCTGGAGTGGTACGGTAACTCAGGTCGGCAGTCTGACAGCAGAAAATACTTCCAATAATAATGGTGGGAATAAGCAACAGGAAAATCCCAACCAAGGTAAGTATCCTTATACTGTTGAGCTGGATCAAGGTGGTGAAATGCCACTGGTGGGCTCTCATTCCTATGTCAACATCGTGGAAAATGCTCCTGAGGCCGGCAAGGTAGTAGTCAATAAGGCCTATACTTTCAGTAAAAACGGCAAGACCTATGTCTGGAAGGTAGAGGGTAAGACTCTGAAAATGCATGAAGTCAAGACCAAGAAAGTTTCTGACCGTTTGGTGGAGATTACAGAAGGTTTGACTATGCAAGATACCATTTCGACCCCAAGAGCAGGTATGGAAGAAGGGATGGAGGTAGGACAGCATGTTAAAGCTTAAGGATATCCACAAATCTTATCAGCAGGGCAGTCAGGAATTTCCAATTTTAAAAGGAATTGATCTGCATGTGAAAGAAGGGGATTTTCTGGCTATCATGGGACCGTCTGGATCTGGCAAGTCCACTCTGATGAACATTATCGGCTGTCTGGATAAGGCAAGTTCAGGGACTTATCATATTGAAGGGACCGATGTGTCTGAGCTGTCTGACAATCAGCTGTCCGATCTGCGCAATCAGAAGATTGGTTTTGTTTTTCAAAATTTTAACCTCATGCCCAAGTTGACGGCTTGTCAAAATGTTGAACTGCCTCTGACTTACATGAAAATTCCTAAAAAAGAGAGACGGGAACGGGCTCTAGAAATGTTACGATTGGTCGGGCTGGAAGAAAGAAGTGATTTCAAGCCTATGGAGCTGTCCGGTGGTCAAAAGCAGCGGGTAGCTATTGCACGAGCCTTGGTAACCAATCCCAGCTTCATCCTTGGTGACGAACCGACGGGGGCTCTGGATACCAAGACCAGTGTGCAGATTATGGACCTTTTCAAGCAGTTTAATGATGAGGGTAAGACCATTGTCATCATTACCCATGAGCCGGAAGTGGCTCAACTCTGCAAGCAGACTGTTATCCTGCGGGATGGTAATATAGAGAGCAAAGCGATAGGATAGAAAGGAAGCTGTATGGAAGATATTTTTGTAGCTCTGAATTCAATCTTGTCGCATAAAATGCGCTCTATGCTGACCATGTTGGGGATTATCATCGGGATAGGCGCTATCATTGCAATCTTTTCTATCATTGAGGGAAATACGGAAAATACCAAGCGTCAGCTCATCGGCGGCAACAATAACACAATCAAGGTCGTTTATGACAAGAAAAGCGCCATCGATCCAACCATTCCAGAGAAATCTCAAGCTCAGAAGCCTTCTTATATTCCCTTTATGGGAGAGGATGTGCTGAGTAAAATCAAGGAAATCTCTGGGGTCAAGAATGCTCTGCTGACCTATGGTACAGATGAGAAGATTTACTACCTGAGCCAAAAGTCGTCTGGGAAGATTCAGGCTGTTTCTCAGACAGCCGCTGACATCAAGCAGCAACGTCTGCTAGAAGGTGAAGGATTTGACTCAGAAGCCTTTAAAAATCAAGAGCAGGTGACCTATCTGGAAAAGTCACTTTATGACAGTCTTTTTCCAAAAGGTGATGGTATCGGCAAGTATGTGGAAGTCTTAGGCAATCCCTTTAAGGTTATTGGTGTGTTTGAGTCGACTGAGCAGAGTGGCTTAACAGCTGGTGCGGAAAAGGTTGCCTATATTCCCCTGCAGCAGTGGCATCGGATTTTTGATACCATTAATGTCAGTCCAGAAGTGACTGTCCAAACCCACAAGGCCGATGATTTGAAGAAGGTGGCCAAGAAGGTCAGTGATTATCTCAATCAGCAGATGCCACCATCAGACTATATGTTTGGTGTGCTCAACCTGCAGGAATTTGAACGGCAACTGGACAATCTCAATAAGTCTAACTTCGTCTTGCTAGCAGGTATTGCCAGCATCTCTCTCCTAGTTGGTGGTATCGGTGTTATGAATATCATGCTGGTATCAGTGACAGAACGGACTCGTGAAATCGGGATTAAAAAGGCTCTGGGAGCTAGACGGAAAATCATTCTCAAGCAATTCCTGATTGAGGCAGTCATCCTAACCTTGATGGGAGGAATTATTGGCGTGGTGGCTGGTATCGCCTCTGGCTTTGCCATCACCCAGTCTCTAGCCTATCCGTATATTCTATCCCTCTTTTCTGTCTTTGTAAGTTTGCTCTTTTGTTGTATAATAGGAGTAGTATTTGGGCTCCTGCCAGCTGTGAAAGCATCCAAGTTGGATCCGATCGAAGCCCTGCGATTTGAATAGGTAAAGGAGAAAAATCTAAGTATGCACAAGATTCTAGTGGTGGAAGATGATACGACGATTAATCAAGTAATTTGCGAGTTTTTAAAGGAAAGTCAGTATGAGGTAAGGCCAGTATTTGATGGTGGCGATGCCTTGCAGGCTTTTGAAGAAGAGCCCTTCGATCTAGTCATCTTAGATATGATGCTGCCGACCAAGAGCGGTCTGGAAGTGTTGAAGGAAATCCGCAAGACTTCTCAGATTCCGGTCATGATTTTGACAGCACTTGATGACGAGTATACCCAGCTGGTCAGCTTTAACCACCTCATCAGTGATTATGTAACCAAGCCTTTTTCACCGCTAATCTTGGTCAAACGTATTGAGAATATTCTGCGCAGAAATACTGTTGCTTCAGAGATTGCTGTTGGCGATCTGACGGTTTCTATTGACGACTGCACGGTTTACTGGCAGGGTGAGAAAATGCCTCTGACCAAGAAAGAATATGAAATCTTGCAGACTCTGGCTAAGAGAAAGGGCCACTTGGTGACCCGTGATCAGCTGATGAATACCATTTGGGGTTACAGTGAGCTGGATAGCCGGGTACTGGATAATCATATCAAGAATATCCGTAAAAAGATTCCGGGTGTGCCGCTGAAAACCATTACAGGTATGGGCTATCAGCTTGGAGGAGAAGACAAGTGAAAATTGTCAAAAAGAACTTTCTCTTGACCTCGTCCATCATTTTCGTGGTGGTGACTATCGTTCTAGCCAGTCTTTACTTTGCCATGCCGGTATATTATCAGCAGGTTAAGAGCGGAGAAGCTCGGCGGGAATTTGACCAGGTTTCCAAGCAAGTTAAGGGGAAGTCCAGTCAGCAAATCGGCGAGCTGTTGAGTGATTATAGTAAAAAGAGCAATCTGATTTGGTTTACCTTGCTTGCGAAAGACAATACGATTCTCTATCCTTCACTCGAAGCTGGCGATGAAAGCTCTTTGCAGCTGACCATCGTCCCAACAATTGCCAACAGCGACTATGAGAGCAAGAGTTTATCAGAAAGCTTTCGAACTTCAGATGGTAAAGAAGTTGTCCTGAGAGGGGAATATTCCTTACAGCCGGTTTCTGATGCTAGTCGGATTTTGCTCAATCTCTATCCATTTGTCTTGCTTGTATCTCTGAGTCTGGGTGGTCTGGCAGCCTATCTCTACAGCCGGACTTCCAGTCAGCGGATCAAAGCCATCTCTAAGAGCACCCGTCAAATGACGAGTCTGGCTCCAGATGTGACCTGTCAGGTCAAGGGTAGGGATGAGATTGCCGAACTGGCCCAAGACATCAATCACCTCTATGCTAATCTACTGACCAGTATTGAGGCTCTGCGCCTAGAAAATGAAAAGGTTGCAGAAAGTGAGCGGGAAAAGGCAGAGTTTCTGCGGATGACCTCGCATGAGCTCAAGACACCCATTACCAGCATGATGGGAATGATCGATGGCATGATTTATGGTGTTGGAGAGTTCAAGGATCGCGACAAGTACTTGCAGAAGTGCCGAGAAATCCTAGAGGAGCAGTCGGAGTTAGTCCAGTCTATCTTAGCCATTTCTAAACTGGAGATGAAGACTGAAACTGAACAGGAAGTCTTTTCACTCAAGCAGGTCTTGGAGGAAAATCTGAGCACCTATCGAGTTTTAGCAGATGTCAGACACTACCATTTTCAAGTTGAGCTGGCAGAAGCGAAGGTCAAGGGGAACCGCACCTATCTACTCAAGGCTATCAAAAATCTTCTGGACAATGCCTTTCATTATACAGTAGAAGGCGGACAGATTCTACTGAGGCTGGAAGAGCGTAAGCTAGTCATCGAAAATGAGGCGGAACGAGTTTTGAACAAAGACCAAATTCAGCAGATTTTTCAGCCTTTCTATCGGCCAGACTACAGTCGCAATCGCAAGGATGGCGGGACTGGTCTGGGACTCTTTATCGTTCAGCAGATTTTGGACAAGCATGGTCTGCGATATCAGTTTGAAGCTGTTGATGGGCGGAAGATGCGTTTTAGCATTTCTCTGCCGGATGTCGAGAAATAGCCTTGCATTCTAGCTGGCCCTGCAGGAGCCAAAGAGAGAAGTCAGAAGCTGTATTTTACGAAAAATACAAGTCTTCTGTCTCCTCTCTTTTTTTGCTTTTCCCTATAGCTGAGCAGAGAATTTTTCTCTGAAAAATGTTACAATGAAATGACGAGTTAAAGGAGGAGAATATGGAGCACAAAGAGAAAGATTTTAGCCTATCTTGGTTTTTTAAATGGTTTTTAGATAACAAAGCCATTACAGTATTTCTAGTGACCCTTTTGATGGGACTGAATATTTTTATACTTAGTAAAATCAGTTTTATTTTTAGCCCAGTCATTGAATTTTTGGGAGTGATTATGCTGCCAGTTATTTTAGCTGGCCTGCTTTATTATCTGTTAAATCCCATCGTAGACTGGATGGAAAAGCACAAGATTAATCGACTGGTTGCTATTACCATTGTCTTTGTTTTAATTGCTTTTTTGATTATATGGGGCTTGGCTGTTGCTATTCCTAGCTTGCAGCATCAGATCATGGCCTTTGTCAGAAATGTTCCGGCTTATCTGAAACAGGCTGACAAGTTCATCGACGATGTTGTGACCAAGTATATTTCGGCAGATTTCAAGCCGCAGATTGAAGAATACACTAGCAATCTATCTAGCCAGATTACCGATTGGGCCAGCAATTTTTCATCTAGAGCAGTTAATTGGGCGGGGAACTTAATTAGCACAACTTCGCAGATTATCGTGGCTATTATCATCATGCCGTTTATCCTTTTTTACCTGCTGAGAGATGGGAAAAATCTGAAAGGCTATGTGACCCAGTTTCTGCCAACTAAATTCCGCGAATCATTTGGTCAAGTGATGACGGATATCAACAGCCAGCTAGCTAATTATGTGCGAGGTCAGGTGACGGTTGCTATCATTGTAGCTCTGATGTTTATTGTTTTCTTCAAGATTATTGGTCTGCGCTATGGTGTCACTCTTGGAGTAATTGCCGGCGTTCTCAATCTGGTACCTTATCTGGGCAGCTTTTTGGCTATGCTTCCAGCTCTGGCAATCGGTTTGATTGCTGGCGGTCCAGTGATGCTGGCTAAGGTCATTGTCGTTTTCATCGTTGAGCAAACAATCGAGGGGCGTTTTGTTTCTCCCCTGGTCTTGGGCAGTCAGCTCAGCATTCATCCGATTACGATTTTATTCGTATTATTAACTTCTGGTACCATGTTTGGGATTTGGGGCGTTTTCCTGGGAATTCCTGCCTATGCTTCAGCCAAGGTAGCCATTGCAGCCATCTTTAAGTGGTATCAGAAAGTAAGTGGCCTCTATGAAGCCGATTTTGAACAAGAAGGAGAAATCAGTGAGCAAGAGTGAGCAAATGTTGGTAGCTTTACAGGAGCAGGACCTAGCTCTGGCTGATCGCTATTTCGAGCAAGCCCTGACTACAGACAGCGAAGAAGAATTATTGGACTTGGCCGATTACTTAGAGAGTATCGGCTTTTTCCCTCAGGCCAAGCGTATTTTTGAAAAGTTGGCTCCTGACTATCCGGATTCTTATATCAGCTTGGCAGCTATTGCCAGTGATGATGGAGAGTTGGAGCAGGCATTTGCCTATCTGGAGGAGATTCAGCCAGACAGTGACTGGTATGTTGCTGCTCTCTTGGCTAAGGCTGATCTCTATCAGCTAGAGGGGCTTCCTGATGTAGCTCGTGAGAAACTGGCTCAGGCAGCAGAGCTGACTGATGAGCCTTTGGTAATCTTTGGTCTGGCTGAGATAGATTTGGAGCTGGGGGATTTTTCACAGGCGATTAAGGAATACGCCCAGCTGGACAATCGTACAATCTTTGAGCAGACAGGCGTCTCAACTTATCAGCGGATTGGGGTCTGTTATGCCAGCCTTGGAAAATTTGCAGCTGCTATTGAGTTTTTGGAGAAAGCAGTTGAGCTGGAATATGACGATGCTACGGTTTATGAGTTGGCGACTATTTTAGCGGATCAAGAAGAATACCAGAAGGCCAATCTTTATTTTAAGCAATTAGATACTCTTTCGCCGGATTTTGAAGGCTACGAATATGGCTATGCCCTGTCTCTTCATGCGGAGCATCGGACGGCTGAAGCTCTGACTCTTGCCCAGCAGGGCTTGGCTAAGAATCCTTTTGAGACTCGGCTCTTGCTTTTAGCCTCGCGGCTTTCTTATGAACTTCATGATGAGAAAGCGGCTGAACATTATCTCTTGCAGGCTCAGGAAGATGCGGATGATATGGAAGAGATTGTCTTGCGGCTGACCACTCTTTACTTGGAACAGGAGCGCTATGAGGATATTTTAGAATTTGCAGAGCAAGAAGTCGATAATGCCTTGACCCGCTGGAATCTGGCGCGTGCTTATCAGGCTTTGGAAAATCTGGAAAAAGCAGAGGAACTCTATAATCAACTGGCTCATGAACTGCAAGATAATCCAGAGTTTCTGGAACAGTATGTCTATCTTTTGCGAGAACTAGGCAGATTCGAAGAAGCTAAAAGGGCTGCGGATTCTTACTTGAAATTGGTACCTGATGATGCTAGTATGCAGGAACTTTATGAAAGTTTATAAGAGCTGAAGAGGCACTCGCTCAGCCCTTTCCCGCAATTTATGGTATAATGATTGGCGGTAGAAATTCAGTAAGCACATGTAATAAGGATGAAAAAAGCTTAGCTGGATGGGCAATAATATTTTTAGGAAGAGAAAGATTAAGGAAAAAGAATGGCAGAACCAATCAAATTATTTCAATATAATACTTTGGGAGCCTTGATGGCTGGTCTTTACGACGGCAGTATGACTGTTGGGGAGTTGCTGCAGTATGGAGATTTGGGCTTGGGGACATTGGACTCTATTGATGGTGAGCTCATTGTTCTTAATGGTAAGGCTTATCAGGCAAAGGGCTCTGGAGAAGTGCCAGAAGTGGTTGAGGTGTCACCAGATATGACAGTACCTTACGCGGCCGTTGTTCCTCATCAGGCGGAGGTCATTTTCCGTCAGCGCTTTGAGATGGATGACAAGGAGTTGGAGAAGCGGATTGAGTCTTACTATGATGGGGAAAATCTTTTCCGCTCTATCAAGATTCACGGCGATTTCGCCCGCATGCATGTTCGGATGATTCCCAAGTCTACGACAGAGCGGAAGTTTGCAGAAGTAGCGGTCAATCAGCCTGAGTATCGTAAGGAAAATGTCACAGGCACCATCGTTGGTATCTGGACGCCTGAGATTTTCCACGGGGTTAGTCTGGCAGGCTATCATCTGCATTTTGTATCGGATGATCTGACTTTTGGCGGACATGTCATGGACTTTGTCATCAAGGAAGGTTTCGTCGAGTTGGGTGCTGTAGACCAGCTGGATCAGCGTTTCCCAGTACAAGATCGCAAGTATCTCTTTGCTAAATTTAATATGGATGAGATGAAAGAAGATATGGAAAAGTCGGAATAAATAGTAGGGGTGAGCATTGTTTGCTTCCCTCTTTTTTGATATAATTGGAAAAAATAAAGGAGAAAAGAAGCTATGATTTATTTGGTAAACGCCAGCCCGAATAGGAATGGTAATAGTTTTAAGTTGGGGCACTTTTTTCTGCGGGATAGAGATTATGAGGCTCTTCAATTAGTGGATTACCACATTGAGCAATATGGGCAGTCAGCAGAAAACGACCAGTTCTTTCAAGTCTATGAGCAGCTGAGTCAGGCTGATGTGCTGGTCTTTACCAGCCCTATTTATTGGTGGTCTTTTTCAGGTTTGCTAAAAACTCTGTTGGACCGAGTGGCTGATGTACATGAGCCGCAGGAAGCACTTAAGGGCAAAAAGGTATTTTTTCTCCTGCAAGGTTCTCAACCCAGCAAAGAAATTGAAATGCTGGACTACGTGATGAGCCGCTTTTGCCAGAACTGCGGACTCGAATATGAGGGGCTGGCCGTAACCACTCATGAACTGAAAGAAATTGAAGGTTGGGAATTAGCAGCCTTGCAGGGAAAGTTAGATAAGGTTTTATCCAATTGAAGTTTATGGAAGAAGCTGAAATAGCTTCTTTTTTTTAGAGAAAAGTATCATAAAGCAAGCGGATACAATATTATTAAAAAAACATTTAAAACATCTTTAAATATTAAACATTTATATAGCCAAGTTAAAAAAAATGGTGTATAATAACATTTATAATAAAAAATAGTTTAGGAGTTTATTATGGGAAAAGATTTGTTCAATCCCCACTTGCGTAAGTTTTCGATTCGAAAACTGAACGTGGGTGTTTGTTCTGTGCTTTTGTCTACCCTAATTCTTTTGGGTACAGCAGCTCAGGTCAATGCTGATGAAGCAACTGCTTCTAGTGGTCAAAACGAGGCGACTCGAACTGACATTACCAATTCTACAACAACTACGGATGTTGTAACTGCACAACCTTCAGAAAGTGTGACTCCATCAGTTACACCTCAGCCCGTATCTACAGATACTTCAGCTACAGTTTCACCTGAGTCAAATGTTAAGTCAACGAATGACCAGACAAATGCAGATGTTTCTAATTCTCAACCAGCTATTGAGAAGTCTGTTGTTTCTTCTGAAGCTAAGCCTGTTGAGAAGTCTGTTGCTTCTTCAGATGCTAAGCCAGTTGAGAGCGCAACTGTAGCAACTACTGATACTACAGTTCCCCAACCTGCAACTAGCGTGGAAACTTCACAGCCGAGCCGCTCACGTCGTACACGTCGAGAAGCTGCCCCTACTGGTCTTCGAGATGGCGATCCTAATAACACAATTGAGAAACCTACTTTAGCGGATTCAGAGAAGAAGCGCCCTGCTGACTTAGTGAAACAAATCAACTGGTTAGATTTTGGTGATTCTCAAGCATTTAGAGATCTGGATACTGATGGTTCTCTTAAAATAGGAAGTGTTTATGAGAAAGAAATCTCTCCGGGTTATGTTGTTAAATTAACAGTTACGGAGCTAAAACCATTTCATTCTACGGAGATTTATCGTGACCGTGTAGCGGGGACCTCGTTTGAAAATAGCTATGATCCTGATGCCAAAAATACTTGGTTTAGATATGTCCCTGCAGATTATAACCGTCAAGTTAAAGAAGGAGATTCTGCGCGACCAAAAATCATCGGGGCACCGATGAACAAATGGACTGCTTTACGAGATCAGGGTATTGACAGTAATGGCCGGAAAACTCAGTTACAGGTACCTAAAAATGGTGCAAGTTATGGTGTGAAATTTAAGGTTGAAGCTACTTACCTTAACAAGCCTGTTAAAGCAACCGTCGTTATGGCTGATGGTGAAGAAGCTAACCCAGGTGAATATGCTATCTTTACTACTAATGGTCAAGGTTGGGAACATCTAGCAGAATGGAAACGTGTCCTACCAAACGGTAAAGAGATTACAGAAACCTATGCGCCTATGAATCCTAACAGACTTGGCCAGTATATTGGTGATAACGCGACTACTCCAACAATTGACTGGACTAAATTCACTAACCCAGATCAAAGAACTGGGGGCTTAGGATCACAAGTCTTTGGTCCTAACACGTCTAAGGATCACACTGTGCCAATCGTAATGACTCGTGAAGCATCTGAAGTAGGCATTTATATCGCCTCATCTGGTCAACAGGGAGCCATGATTGGATTCATGGTTGTCGATACTGGTGATGCCCCTGAGAGCTTTGGAAATGCTGTCCATACTATTTCTGGATATAACGCAGCGGATGGTACACAAAATCCACAACCTTATCTTGGCCGGAAGCCAGCTGATATTGATACCACTTCAGGCAACGATTGGACGCACGATGATAATACAGATCATGCCGATGAAGGCATCGATCAACTTTTACCAGATGATTTAGTCGGTAAGACCCATGAGCTTTTCCGGGCAGACCGCCTTCGCGATGGTGATTATTCAATTCGTTTCCACGCTTCTGCTAATGGTAATGACAAAGCTTATGTTCGAGCTTGGATCGATTTCAATAACAACGGTGTATTTGATGAAAATGAAGCTAGTGAGTTTACAGAAGTAACCAATGAAGGCGACTACACCGTTACCTTTAGAAATCACCCACCTATGAACGATGATACCGTTAAAAAGTTAGGGATGCGTGTCCGTATTGCTTTGAACCAAGGGGATATCGAGAAACCTACAGGTACTGCGTTTAGTGGTGAAGTAGAAGACTTACAAGTTAACCTCACTTATCCACCGAAAGGTGAGAAGAAGGAAACCAAAGGCTTGCGCGATCAACAACAGCAAACAAGCCTACGCTTTACGTCACGTGGTTTCTCCAAAGACGATGAAAATGCAAGAGCAACTATTGATACTAACAAAGCACCTGTTGTTTTAGACAATGCGGGTACGGTTCTCAGTCCAGACGCAGAGGGTTGGTATACAACGGCAGAGGGACGTTACAAGGTAACACCAAATGGTGATAATGTTGACGTCGTCTTCGTTCCAAAAGCTGGATACGTTGGTACTACCTCAGGAATTAATATCCGTCGTTTTGACAGCAACGGCGCAAGCACCGAATGGACTGCAAAGAACAATTCAGAGCCTGTTGTCAATCAGCCGCTAAATTCCATGGATGCTCGTTACATTCCAAAGGTACTTAACTTTACAGAACATCTTTCAACAGATGCTCAAGGTTTACCGCAAGTAAAAGATATTTTATTTACTGATGGAAATCCAGCTAATACGCCTGTTCAGCCTTCTGAAAGCAATCCAGCTACCTTCCTAGATGCTGATGGCAACCCTGTTTCTGGGACAAGCATTCCTGCGACCTCTGGTGGCAAGGAAGTTGGGACTTTTAGCTTAGACCCAGCTACAGGACGTGTGACCTTCACTCCTAACAAGTCATTCGTTGGGACCGTAGACCCAGTTAACTTGCAAGTGAATGATGCAAATGGTAATGAGCATCGTGCAACTTACCAACCAACTGTTACCCGAGTTGTACCAACAGGTCAGAATGCAAGCTCTGAAGGTATTCAAGGGGCAGAACAGTCCGGCAACCTAGTTTTCAACCCAGGTGATAGCCGAGTGCCAATCGATGAAGCCGTTGCTCCAACATTTGACAATGGTAAATCAACTAAGGAAGTTCCAGGTGTTGGGACTTATACGGTGGATAATACAGGACGTGTAACCTTCCAACCACTTCCTGGCTACACTGGTCGTCCAAATCCTGAAACGGTTAAACGTGTGGATAAGAATGGTACAGAAGTAACGGCTTCTTACCAAGCTGATGTTAAAGCTGCAATTCCATCAGGCCAAGATACTCAGACTACTGGTCCTCAAGGGCAACTTCAAACTAGCCAACTTAACTTTGTGCCAGGTCAAGCAACTGTTAATAATCAAACGCAAACAGTCCCATTAAACCCAGCAGGACCACAATTCGTTGTGGATGGACAAGTTCAACAAGGTAATACCTTGACAGTTAGCGACGCCAGTGGCAAACTACAAGGGACTTATACAGTTAAACCAAATGGAGAAATTAGTTTCCAACCTGCTCCAGATTTCCATGGGATACCTACTCCAGCGCGTCTTCGTGTAACGGATAGCAATGGTTCTACGGCAGAAGCAGTATATCAGCCAACTGTTACGCAAGTAACCCCAACTAGCACCAATGCTGAATCAAGCGGTATCCAAGGTCAGCCTCAGAAGGGAACCCCTACTTTTAATGCTGGTGATCCTGCAGTTCCAATTGATATGGATCGTCCAATGACTTTTGATGATGGTAATACCACGAAGTCAGTTCCAGGTGTGGGTGAATTTTCAATCAATCCAGACGGATCCATTACCTTCACTCCAGACAAGCAGTATGTAGGCACCCCAGATCCAGTAACTGTTAAGCGTGTAGATAAGAATGGTACAGAAGTAACCG